>DATIOB010000549.1:0-3194 GCA_035473605.1 Conexibacter sp. | reverse complement strand
CCCGTCCGGGCCGAAGGACGAGGTCGCGACGCCGAGCGCGCTGACGCGACGGCGCAGTCGCGCGGGCAGCACCTGCTCGAGCTTCACGAGCGCGCGCAGCGCCGTCTCCTCGATCCCCGCGACGGCCGAGCCGGCCGCGGTCCGCAGGCCGACGGCGATCGCGATCGCCTCCTCGTCGTCGAGCAGCAGCGGCGGCATCGCCGTGCCCGCGCGCAGCGTGTAGCGGCCGGCCGGACCGCCGTGCGAGGCGATCGGGTAGCCGAGCGCGCGGAGCCGCTCGACGTCGCGCCGCACGGTCCGGGTCGTCACCTGCAGGCGCGCGGCCAGCTCGGGGCCGGGCCAGTCGCGGCGGCCCTGCAGCAGCGCCAGCAGCGCGAGCAGGCGGGCGGCGGTGCCGCTCTCGGCGGGGGTGCTCATGGCAGGAACGATCTTCGCAGTCGAGGACAGAGCCTGTCCTCGAAGCGGTCGAGACTCGTCGATGCGATGCAGCCCCGAACGACTCAAGGAGATCCCATGGCCCTCAACGCCGTCACGCATCTGAACTTCCGCGGCGACGCCCGTGCCGCGCTCGACTTCTACCGCGGCGTCTTCGACGGCGAGCAGCTGCTCGTCACCTACGCCGACGCGCAGGCCGTGCAGGATCCCGCCGAGGCCGAGCAGGTGATGTGGGGCCAGGTGACCGCCGCCAGCGGCTTCCGCGTGATGGCCTACGACGTGCCGTCGAGCCAGCCCTGGGAGCCGGGCGAGAACGCCTTCTTCCTGTCGCTGCGCGGCGACGACGCCGAGGAGGTGAGCGCCCGCTGGGAGCGCCTGGCCGACGGCGCGACGGTCGTGCAGCCGCTGACGCCGTCCGCGTGGGCGCCGCTGTACGGGATGCTGCGGGACCGCTTCGGTGTCACCTGGGTGGTCGACGTCGCCGCCCCGTACGAGGCCGGCTGAGGAGGGGCGCGGGCGGCGCCGCGCTGGCGCGGCGCCCTACTCGCTGCGCGTCGGGATCGAGGCGCGCACGGTCGTGCCGCCGTCGGCGGACGACTCGACCACGAGGCGGCCGCCCGCGAGCGTGACGCGCTCGCGCATCCCCAGCAGGCCGAAGCCGTCGGCGGCGGCGCCGGGGTCGAAGCCGCAGCCGTCGTCGGCGACGGTCACCTCGATCGTGCCGTCGGCCTCGCGCAGCGTCACCTCGACGCGGCTGGCGTCGGCGTGCTTGACGGCGTTCGTCAGTGCCTCCTGGACGAGCCGGTAGAGCGTGTTCTCGACGGCCGCCGCCGGCCGTCTCTCGCTGCGACCGGACTCGTGCGCGAGGTCGACGTCGAGCGCGACGTCGAGGCCGGAGGTCGCGGCGATCCGCTCGGCCAGCGCCTCCAGCGCCGACTGCGTCCCGAAGACGTCGAGCGCGGCCGGGCGCAGGTCGGTGATCAGCCGCCGCAGGCCGGCGATCTCGGTGTCGATCTGCTCCAGCGCCGTCTCGATCGTCGCCTGCACGACCGGCAGCTCTCTGGCGCGGCGGGCGCCGGCCAGCAGCACCTTCAGCCCGGCCAGCTCTTGCAGCGTCTCGTCGTGCAGCTCGCGCGCCCACCGCTGGCGCTCGCGCTCGGATGCCTCGATCGAGCGCCGCAGCCCCTCGCTGGCGACCGACTGCGCCGTCGCGACGGCCGTCGCCGCGCTCGCCGCGAAGCTCTCCAGCAGCAGCTCGTCCTCGTGCGTGAAGGCGTCGCCGTCGCCGCCGCGGTCGAAGGCGCACAGCACGCCGAGCGGGCGGCCGCGGAAGACGAGCGGGACGAACAGGCCGGTGGAGGCGTCGACCTGCTCGGCGAGCGCGAAGCGCAGCTCCGCGCGCACGTCGGTGAGCCGTTCGACGCGCCGCTCGCGCATCACGGTGCCGCTGACCGATCCCTCGACCGGAACCCGCACGCCGAGCAGTCCTTCGCCGACCTCGCCGGCGAGCGCCGTCACGTGCAGCTCGTCGCCCTCGCGCAGCAGGATCAGCACGCCGCGTGCCTCGACGAGCGCCCGCGCGCGCTTGGTGATCAGCTCCAGCACGCGCTCGAGGTCGGTCTCGCCGCCGACCGCGCGCGCGATCGCGGTCGTCGCCTCCAGCGCCCGCACCGCCTGCTCCAGCTCATGACGGCGGCGCGACTCGACGTCGTAGGAGCGCGCGTTGGCGATCGCGACCGACGCCCAGCCGGCGAGCAGTACGATCGCTTCCTCGTCGTCGGCGTCGAACGGCTCGCCGTTCTCCTTCTCGGTCAGATACAGGTTGCCGTACGCCTCGCCGCGCACCAGGATCGGGACGCCGAGGAAGGTCCGCATCTGGGGATGCCCGAGCGGGAAGCCGTAGGAGCGCATGTGCTCGCCGACGTCGTCGAGCCGCAGCGGTCTGGGATCGCGGATCAATACGCCGAGCACGCCGCGGCCGCGCGGCAGGTCGCCGATCGCGGCATGCGCGGCGGGGTCGATCCCGACCGTCACGAAGCGCTCCAGCTCGCGCCGCTGCTCGTCGAGGATCCCGAGCGCGGCGTATCTCGCGCCCGTCAGTGCCCGCGCCTCTTCGAGCACGCGCTGCAGCAGCGTCTCCAGCTCCAGCTCGGAGACGACCGAGCGGCCGACTTCGAGGATCCGTCGCAGGCGCGTCTCGTCGAGCATCGGCGCGAACTGTAGAAGTCCGCCGCGCGCGGCGGCGTCCCGCTTGCGGGGCCGGCGCCGCGCAGAGCGGCGCGCGGCCCGCGCCCGGCGGCTATGCCTCCGTGACGTCGATCAGCACCTTGCCGACCGCGCCCGCCTCGACCGCCGCGTGCGCCGCCGCCGTCTCCGACAGCGGGAAGCGCGTCAGCGGCAGGCCCGCGGCGGCCCCGACCGGCAGCGCGCCGTCGGCGACCGCGGCGGCGACCGCCTCGACCGCGTCGCGCTTCTGCTCCTGCGTCGTCGTGTAGGTGAGCACGAACTGGAAGCGGGCGTTGGTCATCATGTTCGGCCGGATCGGGATCGCGACGTCATCGGCGCTGCCGTCGTCGGCGTAGATCGCGACGGTGCCGCCGGGCGCCAGCACGCGCGTGTCGATCGCCGCGTTGGCGGCCGGGTTGACCTCGACGACGATTTGCACGCCGTCGGGCGCCAGTTCCCGCACAGCCGCCACGACGTCCTGCTCGCGGTAGTTGACGACGTGGTCGGCGCCCGCGGCGCGCGCGAGCTGCTCC
>DATIOB010000548.1:0-20208 GCA_035473605.1 Conexibacter sp. | reverse complement strand
ACCTCAGCGGCGCGCGCGGCGTCGTCCCAGCGGCGGTGCAGCAGCTCGATCCACGGCTGCTCGCCGGTCGTGTCGACGTAGTGGCTGCCGGTCTCGATCGCGGCGCGCACGATCGGCCCGCCGTAGCGCATGAACGGCCCGGCGCAGTCGATCACGACGGCGCAGTCGCCGAACAGGTGGCGCAGGCCGTCGCGGTCCTCCAGCTCGACCGCGCGCGTCGGCACGTCGCCGCCGAGGCCGGCGGCCAGCCGCGCGAGCTTGCCGGCGTCGCGGCCGGCGAGCACGCAGTCGAGCCCGCGGCGGCGCAGCTCGTGCGCCACGAGCGTCCCGGTGTAGCCCGTCGCGCCGTAGACGGCGATGACCCCGTTCGCCATCGCGCGAGTCTATCGGCGGGCCGACCGCGCGTCGCCGCATGAAGCGCCCGGTTAGCATGTGCGCACATGGCCACGAACGACTTCCTCCAGGCGGAGGCGCAAGGGCGCCGGCGCGTGGCCATCGTCTCCGGGATCGCCGCGATCCTGGTGCTCGCCTCGCCGCTCGTCGGGCGCGTCCTGATCGGCTCCGACATCCCGGACAACGCGATCGCGAACGCGCTGCTGCAGGCCGACCACCGCAACGCCGTGCTGGCGAGCGCGGTGCTGTCGGCGCTGGGCCTGCTGGCGATCACCTTCGTCGGCGACTTCCTCCTGCGCGCCGTCGGCAACCGCACGAGAATCCAGCCGTTCGTGCGGCCGCTGCTGCTGCTCGGCGGCGTCGGCCTGGCGATCTTCAGCGTCGTGCTGCAGATCGTCTCGGCGATCCGGCTCGAGCACTTCGCGACCGAGAGCACGCTGACGTGGGAGGAGCTGAAGGAGGCGCAGGCCTACGGCCCCTTCATCTTCGTCGGGATCGTCTTCCAGTTCGCCTTCGCGATCGGCCTGATCCTCGTCGCGCTGAACGCGATGAGAGTCGGCCTGCTGACCCGCTTCCTCGGCTACCTCGGCGTCTTCAGCGCCGTCCTCTTCGTGATCGCGCTGCTGCCGCTGCCGATCGTCCAGGCCTACTGGCTGGCGATGCTCGCGCTGCTGCTGTGGAACGTCGGTGGCGCGAGAGAGCCGCCGTCGTGGGCGAGCGGCAAGGAAGAGCTGTGGCCGACCGCGGCGGAGATGCGCGAGCAGCGCGTCCGCGCCGCGGAGGAGAAGCGCGGCGGCGGCTCGATCGACGCGGTCGTCGTCGAGGACGAGGAGGTCGCCGAGAGCGGCCCCGTCCCGGCGAACGCGAAGCGCAAGCGCAAGAAGCGCCACTGAGGCGGCGCGCCGGGCGTGCCGCTCCGCCGCGGCGGAGCGTCAGTCCGGCGCCGGCACGTCCCAGTCCTCGAGCGCCCCGGCGCGATACAGCGTGCGCAGCGCGATCGCGGCCTCCGGCATGAACTGCGCGCCGACGAGCCGCTCGCACTCCGCGACGGCCTGCTCGAGCGGCAGCGGCCGGCTGTAGGGACGGCTGACCGTCATCACGTCGAGCGTGTCGGCGATGCTCATCAGCGCGCCGCCGGAGCTGATCTCGGCCGCGCCGAGGCCGTCGGGATAGCCGCGGCCGTCGGGCCGCTCGTGGTGGCTGCGGACCCATCCGACCTGCTCGGGCAGCAGCACGCCGTCGACGATCTCGGCGCCGAGCGCCGCATGGCGCTTGATCACCTCGTACTGCTCGGCGGTGAGGCGGCCGGTCTGCAGCAGGATCGCGTCGGGGATGCCGATCTTGCCGACGTCATGGACGAGCGCCGCCTCTCTCAGCAGCCGGATCCGCCGCTCCTCCCAGCCGCAGGCGCGCGCGAGCTGCTCGACCAGCCGCGCGACGCGCTCCGAGTGCCGGCTCGTCGTCGGGTCCTTCGCGTCGATCGCGCGTGCCAGCGCGGTGATGCCCGCGAGCGTCTTGCGCCGCAGCAGCGTCTCGGCGCGGTCGGTCGGCGACAGCTCGTGGACGATCGACGGCTCGAACGTGCAGACGAGGTCGCGGCCGTTGAGCTTGGCCCAGTAGAGCGCGCCGTCGGCGCAGGCGAACAGCAGCTCGCCGTGGCCGGCGGCGGCGAGATCGGCGAGCCCGGCCGACGCCGTCAGCGCGGCGCGGTGCTCGCCGAACGTGTGCGCGCCGATCGCGGCGCAGGCCCGCTCGACGATCGGGCGCGCGATCGCCGGCGTCCAGCCCGGCATGATCAGCGCGAACTCGTCGCCGCCGATCCGCGCGAGCAGCTGACCGGGGCCGGCGAACTCGGCCAGCCGCTCGCCGACCTCGGCGAGGATCGCGTCGCCGGCGAGGTGGCCGTGCAGGTCGTTGACGTCGCGGAAGCGGTCGAGGTCGAAGACGGCGAGCGTCAACGGCCGCGAGCGGCGGCTGGCGTCGGAGGCCTCCTCCCGCAGCCGCGCATGGAAGACGCGGTGGTTGGCGAGGCCGCTGACCGGGTCGGTGGCGGCCATCCGCGCGAGGCGGTCGTGCGCGTCGGCGTTGCCGATCGCCACGCTGAGCAGCTCGGCGAGGTCGCGCTGGCGGCCGATCGACGCCTCGTCGAAGGCGTCGTCTCTGAGGCTCGTGAGGCCGAGCAGCCCCCACAGCCGCGCCTCGACGTAGATCGGCACCTGCAGCCACGCGACGCGACCAGCTTCGCGCATCTGCGCGCCGAACTGCGGATCGTCGGCGCGCACGAGCACCGGCTCGCCGGTCGCGCGCAGCTGCTCGAACAGCCCCTGGTCGTCGACGTCCTCGCCGGTCACCATCAGCGGCGACGGATGGCGGGAGGAGATGCCGACGACGCGCACGCGGTCGGAACCGGTGAACTGCACGACCGAGCCGCCCTCGACCCCCTGCAGCCGCGCCGCCTCGTCGGCGACCTGCGCGAACAGCCGCCGCGGCGGCGAGCGGCGCGCGACGGCGGCCGCGATCCGCGCCATCGCCGCCTGCTCGGCCGCGAGGTCGGCCGAGCGCGCCTCCGCGCGCTTCTGCTCGGTGATGTCGTGGAAGACGATCAGCAGCCCGTGCTGAAACGGCGTCGCGCTGATCGCGAACCAGGTCCCGAGCGGCTCGTAGCGGTTCTCGAATCGGACCGCGACCTGCTCGTCACGGGCGCGCGTCAGCTCACGCTCGACGACGGTGCCGCGCAGGTCCGGGTAGTTCTCCCACATCGTGCGCCCGACCAGCTCCTCGGCCGGTCTCCCCATCAGCGCCGCGCCCTCCGCGCTGATGCAGGTCAGCCGCCACTCTTCGTCGACGAGGTAGACCGGCCCCGGGAAGCGCGCCAGCAGCGCTGACTCGCCCGACCGCAGGGTCGCCGCCGATCTCTCCACATCGCGACTCTTCCCTGCTGGCAGCCGGCATGCCAGCCCTCGCCCCGATCTTGGCGCGCGAGAGCGGTCGATCCTGCCCTCAGCGGCGGGTGGTCGCGCGCGCGACCACCGCCGCCGTGACGACTGCGAGCGCGACGAGGACCAGCAGCAGGGTGGTGGTCGGCACGGGCGTCGCGGCCATCGCGGCCGGCAGCAGGAAGCCGGCGTAGGCGGCGACGTAGAAGCGGCCGGTGAGCGTGGCGAGGCGGTCGCGGCCGGCGACCCGCTGCAGATCCAGCAGGCACGAGACGAGCCCGACCCCGAGCCCGGCGCCGAGCACGACCGCGGCGAGCAGGCCGAGCGCGAGCGAGCCGCGCGCGACGGTCGCCGCGACCAGCAGGAGGCCGGCGGCGACGATCGCGAGCGCGACCGCCGGGCCGTGGGCGGAGGCCCGCAGGCGCCGTGTTCTCATCAGCGGCTGCAGGAGCGCGGCCGTGCCGTGCGTCGTCGCCGCCAGCAGCCCGGCGTAGGCCAGGCCGAGCCCGCCGGCCGCGCCCGACAGCAGCAGCGGCAGGTAGCCGTAGGCGACCGCCGCCCCGGCGAACAGCCACGGCGCGGGCAGCAGCACGACGAGCAGGAGGGTGCGGCGGGCGGGACGAGTGAGGCGTCGTGGCGGGACGCGGCGGGTGCGGGGCGTCGGACGAGCGGGGCGCCGGCGCGCTCGTCGGGGCGTGCGCGGCCCGCCCCGCGCGCGCCCGTCGTCGGTGGCGTCGCGACGCCACCCGCGTGCGTCGACCGTCTCCGGCGTGCGCGCCGCGAGCCACGTCAGCGGCAGCATCATCGCGATGTGCGTGAGGAACGGGAGCTGCGCGCCCCACGGCGCCCACTGCGCCAGCGCGCCCGCTGCCAGCGCGCCCGCGGCCGAGCCGGCGGTGAACGCGGCGGAGGCGCGGCGGGCGCCGGCGCCGGCCTGCGCGCGCCGGTCCAGCGGCGCCTGCGACAGCTCCTTCAGCCAGGTCGTCCCGACGGCCATCGCGGTGCCGATCGCGAGCCCGGCGAACAGCCGCCCGACGCAGATCGCCAGCGGCCCGGTCGCGCTCAGCGCCAGGCCGCCGCTGGCGGCGATCGCGGCGAGCGCGCCGGCGACCATCACCGGCCGGCGGCCGCAGCGGTCCGACAGCGCGCCGCTCGTCAGCAGGCTCACCGTCAGCCCCGCGACGGAGACGGCGAGGAAGAGGTTGACCGCGAGCGTCGAGTAGCGCTCGCGGTAGAGCACCATCAGCGGCGTGAACTGGTTGTTGCCCCACGAGCACGCCAGCACGAGGCCGAAGGCGACCACCCACGGCGGCGCCGCGGCGCCCTTCACCTCACGGGTAGAGGCCGCGGCTGAGCCCGGCGCGCGCGACCTGCTCGACGGCGACCGCGAGCGCCGCCGTGCGCAGGTCGCAGCCGCGCCGCTCGGCCGCCGCGACGACCTGCACGACCGCGGCGCGCAGCTGTCTGCGCAGACGCAGGCGCAGCTCCTCCGCCTCCCACTCGTAGCGCTGCTGCCCCATCAGCCACTCGAAGTAGCTGACGATCACGCCGCCGGCGTTGGCGAGCACGTCGGGGACGACCTCGATCCCGCGCGCGGCGAGGATCGCCTCGGCCTCCGGCGTCGTCGGGCCGTTCGCCGCCTCGACGACCAAGCGGCAGTCGAGCCGGCCAGCGTTGTCGGCGACGATCTGGCGCTCCAGCGCCGCCGGGATCGCGATCTCGCACGGCAGCTCCAGCACGGCGTCGCGCGCGACCGCGTCCGCGCCGGGGAAGCCGGCGAGCCCGCCGTGCTCGCGCTTCCAGCGCAGCACGGCGGCGACGTCGATCCCGTCGGCGCGGTGCAGCCCGCCGTCGAGGTCGCTGACGCCGACGACGAGCGCCCCCAGCTCCTGCAGCCGCTGCGCGGCGACCGCGCCGACGTTGCCGAGCCCCTGCACGACGACGCGCTGGCCGGCGAGCGGCTCGCCGCGTCCCTCCAGCAGCGCCTCGATCACGTCGACGACACCGAGGCCGGTCGCCGACTGGCGCGCCGCGGTGCCGCCGAGCGCGACCGGCTTGCCGGTCACGACCGCCGGCACGGCCCGCCCGACCTGCTGCGAGTAGGTGTCCATGAACCAGCCCATCTCGCGCTCGCCGGTGCCGACGTCGGGCGCGGGGATGTCCTGGTCGGGACCGATCACGGGGATCAGCTCGGCCGCGTAGCGGCGCGTCACGCGCTCCAGCTCCTCAGCCGAGAGCGCGCGCGGGTCGCAGCGCACGCCGCCCTTCGCGCCGCCGTACGGCAGCCGCAGCAGCGCGCACTTCCACGTCATCCACATCGCCAGCGCCGCGCACTCGCCGAGCGAGACGTGCGGCGAGTAGCGGAAGCCGCCCTTCGTCGGCCCCATCGTCAGCGTGTGCTGGACGCGGTAGCCGGTGAACGAGCGCACGCTGCCGTCGTCCATCCGCACGGGGAAGTTGACCGTCAGCGAGCGGCGCGGCTCGCGCAGCCGCGTGCGGCTCTCCTCGTCGAGGTCGAGCAGGTCGGCCGCGCGCCGCAGCTGGTCGAGCGCGTCGCGGTAGAGCGGCGAGCCCCACTCGCGCCCCTCGTGCAGCAGCGGGGGCGTCGTCTCCGGCTCGCCGTCGTGGGCGCCGCCCGCCGCCGGCACGGTCGCCGCGATCGTCATCCCAGCTCCCCCGACAGCAGCGCGGCGCGCGTCGCGGCGGTCGCGCCGAGGATGTCCATCGTGTCGCAGTTCCACTTCGCCATCGGCACGTACTCGACGCAGATCGCGCCGTCGTAGCCGGCGCTCTCGAGCGCGGCGAGCAGCTCGGCGACGGCGCCCTCGTCGCGCTCCCACGCGACCTGCAGGAAGCCGGGCCGCGAGCCGCGCACGTGGACGTGCCCCGCCAGCGGCGCGAGCGCGACGATCCGCTCCGGCGCGATCGCCTGCATCGTGAAGTGCGTCGGGTCCAGCGACAGCCGCAGCCCGGGCACGTCGGCGACGATCCGCGCCGCCAGCTCCGGCGTCGAGACGAGCGAGCCGATGTGCGCCTCGATCCGCGTCTCGACGCCCTCGGCGTGGGCCGTCTCGACGCGCCAGCGCAGCTCGTCGACCGCGCACCGCCAGCCGCCCTCGGGGTCGTCCGCCCACGGCACGCCCGGCAGGATCGTCAGCCCCGGCGCGCCCAGCTCGCGCGTGACGCGCGCGGCGGCCGCGAAGGCGACGCGGTGCGCGGTCCGCAGCGTGTCGTCGCGGTGGTTGATCGCGCTGGCGGCGAAGTCGTCGCCGCCGAGCACGAAGAAGACGTCGGCGACCGCCAGCCCGCCGGCGGCGACGGCGCCGCGCAGCCGCGCGACCGCCTCCTGCGTCGGCGCGACCGGCGGCAGCGGCACGCGCAGCTCCAGGTCGACCTGCGCGAAGCCGAGCAGGCGCACGAGCGCGAGGCGGCCGTCGCGGTCGAGCGACGGGAAGGCGAAGTCGGGGCAGGAGAGGCGCCGCGCGTCAACGGGCATGGGTGGCGACCTCCGGGATCGCGACCGGCGCGCCGCTGGCGGCGGAGGCGGTCGCCGCCTCCATCACCGCGACACAGCGGACCCCGAGCGCCGCCGGCGCCCGCTCGACGACTGGGCGGCCGAGACAGCGATCGACGAGCGCGCGCGTCGGGCCGACGTTGTCGTAGAGGCCCTCGCCGCGGCGCAGGTCGAGCGCCAGCGGCAGCCAGCCGCCGACGCCCGGCACGACGGCCGCGCGATCGGGGGCGACGAACGCCTCCGCGCGGTCGCGCTCGAAGTCGAGCGCGAGCGAGCCGTGCTCGCCGGCGAGCCGCACCGTCAGCGGCTTGCGCGTCCCCCACGGCAGCCGCCCGTGGCCGCTGAAGGCGCCGACGACGCCGTCGGCGAAGCGCACCGAGGTCGTCACGTCGAGGTCGACGCCGTTGTCGAGCCGGCTCATCCGCGCGAACACCTCGACCGGCTCCGACGGCACGAGCGACAGCGCGAGCGCGAGCCCATGCGAGAGCTGGCCGTAGAGGTAGCCGCCGCCCTCGCCGGGGTTCGACCAGGTCGCGGGATCGGCTTCGAAGCGGTGGCCGCCGTGCTCGACGGTGCCGTAGCCGCTTCTGCCGGAGAACAGGTCGGCGAGGTAGGAGGCCATGAAGAGGTCGATCGAGGTCAGCCTGCCGAGCACGCCCGTCGCGACGAGATCGGCCGCCCAGGTCGCGATCGGGTTGTGGTTCCAGCCGTGCGCCAGCGACAGCGAGCGGCCGCTCTCGCGCGCGACCGCCTCCAGCGCGCGGGCGTCGGCGAGCGTGACCGTCATCGGCTTCTCGACCAGCACGTGCGCGCCGGCGCGCAGGGCGGCCTCGGCGTGCGCGCGGTGCCACGGGTTCGGCGAGGCGACGACGATCCCGTCACAGCCGGCGTCGAGCAGCTCCTCGACCTGCTCGCTGGCGACCGACAGCGAGAAGGCGCGCTGGAGCGCGTCGAGCGCGTCGCGCCCTCTGCGCACGACGCCGACCAGCTCGACGTCCTCCTGCGCGCGCAGGAACGGCAGGTAGAACTCGGCCGCCCAGTAGCCGGCGCCGACGATCCCGATGCGGGCGCGGGCGCTCACGCGACCGCCTCCGCGTCGCCCGCGCGAGCGCCCGCCTCGGCGAACGCCGCCCGTGACAGCTCCAGCCCGGCCTCGACCAGCAGCGCCGCCGCCTCCGGCGCGAACGGCGCCGGCTGGTCGTAGTGGCGCTGCGCCAGCGACGGCTCGTAACCGCCGAACGGGTGCTCGCGCGCGGTCGCGACGTAGCCGACGTTGTCGTTGGAGTAGCCGAGCGCGAACGTGAAGGCGGCCTGCGAGCGCTGCTTCAGCTCGATCCCCAGCTCGCAGAAGGGCTCGCACGGCAGCGCGATCAGCTCGATCGCGCCGATCGCGATCCGCTGCACGCGCGCGGCGACCGCGTCCAGCCCCTCGCCGGCGGCGATCCGCCGCACCATCGCGCGCGCCCAGTCGGCGTGCAGCAGCGACGGGTTCCACTCCTCGCGCGGGCGGCCGGCGGCCCGCAGCGCGGCGACCCTCGCCTCCAGCTCGGCGGCGAGCGCCTCGATCTCGGCGAGCGCCGGCGCCGGCTTCAGCGGCAGCTCCAGCGCCCGTTCGGCGGCCTCCAGCCGCGGCGCCGGCGGCTGCGCGGCGGCCGGCTCGCGCCGCCACAGGCCGAACGGCACCGCCGACATGAACGGCACCTGGCGCGCCTCCGTCGGCGTCGCCTCGGCGGCGTCGCGGGCCGCCAGCGCGGCGAGCGCCAGCGTCTCGCCGAAGCGGCGCTCCGGGCCGACGTGGTCGAACAGCGCCTCCAGCGGCATCACGTTGCCGGCGCAGCCCTGCAGGAAGAGGCACTCCCCGCCGGTCCACGCGCGCACCCGCGCCCGCAGCGGCCCGACGAAGTCCGAGGAGGCGTCCTGCACCTCGGGCCCGACCACGACCGGATGGACGGCGTAGGCGACGACCGTCGTGATCGCGCGCCCGTCGCGCGCGTCGACACGCAGCACGTCGACGTCGTGGTCGCAGGCCTCGTCGGGATTCCAGCCGATGATCGTCGTGTCACCGTCGCGCTGGCGGCGGTTGACGTTCAGCTCGCAGCGGCCGCGCCCCGCGGCGACCGTCGCCGGCTCCAGCCGCGCGGCGGCGTCCGCCGCCACGGCGGCGACGCGCTCGATCAGGCCCTCGGCGTACTCCAGCTCGAGCGGCCGCGGCTCCAGCAGGCCCCCGGCCTTGCGGAAGCCGGGCGCGAACGGCATCGCGTGCGTGTGGCTGCTGTTGAGCAGCACCGCCTCCGGCGCGCAGCCGGCCGCGGCGGCGACCGCCGCCCGCATCCGGCGGCCCCAGTCGCCGGGCGTCCAGGCGTAGTCGAGCCCGACGAGCGCGACCCGCCGCGCGCCGTCGTCGAGCACGAGCGCCGTCGCCTCGCACGGCTCGCCGATCCCCTCGCTCGGCTGCCAGCGCTTCAGGTAGCCCATCAGGTCGACCCCGGCCGGCGGGTCGATCGACGCCGCCGCCGCCCCTGCGCGCAACTCCGTCGCCGCGGCGCTCATGCCGCATCACCTTCCTCGTAGCCCGACATCAACGCGATCAGGCGGTCCTGTCTCAGCTCCGCCGCCGGCATGTCGGCGACCTTGCGGCCGTGGCGCAGCACGACGACGCGGTCGGCGACCTCCATCACATGGGGCATGATGTGCGTGATCAGGACGACGCCGACACCGCTGAGCGCGATCCGTCTGGCGACCTCCAGCACCGCCTTCGACTGCGCGACGCCGAGCGCCGCCGTCGGCTCGTCCATGAACAGCACGTCGGTCGCCCAGGCGGCGGCGCGCGCGACGGCGACGCCCTGCTGCTGGCCGCCCGACATCCGCCCGACCGGCGTGCCGGTCAGCGCCGGCAGTCTCACGCCGAGTCTGCTGAGCTGCTCGCTGGCGTCGCGCGTCATTCTGCGCCGGTCGAGGATCCCGAACGGCTTCAGCGCCCCGCCGCGGACGATCTCGCGGCCGAGGTAGAGGTTGGCGACGACGTCGCGGTTGGGCGCCAGCGCGAGGTCCTGGTAGGTCGTCTCGATCCCGCGCTCGCGCGCGTCGTGCGGGCCGTGCAGGTGAATCTCCTGCCCGCGGTGGACGATCGCGCCGGCGTCGGGGCGGATCGCGCCCGACAGCATCTTCACGAGCGTCGACTTGCCGGCGCCGTTGTCGCCGACGAGCGCCATCACCTCGCCGCGGCGGATCTGGAGGTCCATCCCCGCCGCCGCGACGACCGGGCCGTAGTGCTTTCTGAGGCCGCGCGCCTCCAGCACGACCTCCCCGACGGCGCTCATCGCGTCTCCTTGCGCTTGCGGCGGACCTCGTCGAAGACGACGGCGAGCAGCAGCGCCACGCCCTGCACGATCATCTGCCAGTAGGACGGCGCCGACAGCAGCGTCAGGCCGTTGTTGATGACGCCCAGCAGCAGCACGCCGAGCAGCGTGCCGACGACCGAGCCGCGGCCGCCCATCAGCGCGGTCCCGCCGAGGATCACCGCCGCCAGCACGGTCAGCTCGATCCCCTGCCCGGCGATCGGGATCGCCGCGCCGGAGATGCCGATCAGCAGGATCCCCGAGACCGCCGCAGACAGCGACGAGAGCACGTAGATCAGCACGCGCGTGCGGTCGACGCGGACGCCGGAGAGGCGCGCCGCGGCGAGGTTGCCGCCGATCGCGTAGACGTTGGAGCCGAAGCGCGTGTAGCGCAGCAGCCCAAAGGCGAGCAGGAACATGCCCGCGAGCACGAAGACCGGCAGCGGGATCCCGAGCAGGCTGTCGCTGCCGAGCGCGACGATGGTCGGGTCCTCGACCGGCGTCGACTTCGCGCCGCCGCCGCTCCAGGCGTAGGTGAGGCCGCGGAAGGCGAACTGCGTCCCGATCGTGACGATGAAGGGGTTGATCCCGACGCCGACGATCAGCAGCGCGTTCACCAGCCCGCAGGCCGCCCCGGCGGCGAGCGCGAAGAGGATCGCGACCTCGGCGGTGTAGCCGGCGTCGAGCGCGACCGCGAGCGCCCAGCCGGCGAAGACGAGCACGGCGCCGAGCGACAGGTCGAGGCCGCCGCCGATCAGCACGATCGTCGTGAACGCGGCCATCACGCCGCTGACCGCGACCGCGGTGCCGATGTTGGCGAAGTTCTCGCCCTGGAAGAAGTAGGGGCTCTGCATGCTGATGATCACGCAGGCGATCACGAGCATCCCGGACAGGCCCAGCTGCTCGGGGGCGACGCGCCCGAGCAGTGCTCGGGCGCGTCTGGAGCCGCGGACGTCCGGGGAAGCCCCGGGGATGGTCGATGCTTCCATGGTTCTGAGCCGTCCGTCCGATTCGTTAGCCGTGGATGACGCCCGGTGCCATGTAGACCTCCCGCGGCACGGGCTTGCCGGCGGCGATGTCCTGCGCGAGCGGGATCAGCAGCTCGCCGCGCCGTTCGGGGTACTGCGTGACGTCGCCGACGAAGATCGGGTCGCCGTCGTCGATCAGCTTCAGGTTCGGCGGATCGGCGTCGATCCCGACCAGCGCCGCGTTCTCGCCGAGGCCCTTCGCTCTCAGCGCCGTGTGCATGCCGAGCGCGCGCATGTCGTTGATCGCGTTGCCGACGACGTGCTTGGCCTGCGGGTTGGCGGTCAGCCAGTCGGTCATCTGCTGGCGCGACTGCTCGGAGCCCTGCTGCGTGTGGCAGTTGAGCATCTCGTAGTTGTCCGCGGGGATCTCCGGGAAGGCGCTTCTGAGCCCTCTGTGGAAGTAGTCGACGCGGTCGTACGGCGAGCCCGGGTCGGTGCCGACGTCGGAGTCCGAGCAGGAGACGACGTAGGTGTCGGGCAGCGCCCAGCCGCGCTCTCTGACGACCTCGGCGGCGTACTCGGCCGCGACCGTGCCCATGTCACCCTGGCGGATGCCGAAGAAGACCGAGTTCGGCGGCGGCGAGAGGTCGAGCACGACCGTCGGCAGGCAGGCCTCGTCGTAGATCTTCATGATCTGCGGGTAGAGGTTGGCGATCACGTTCATGCTCAGCACGACCGTCGGGTCGAACTGCGCGACCGCCTTCGCGACGGTGATCGGCTGGGTGGTGCTGGGGTACTGGTTGTCGAACAGCTTCAGCTCGACGCCCGACTCCTTCGCGACCGCCTCGACGCCCTCGTTCTGCTTGAGGTCGAACGGCAGCTCGGTCGTCTCAGGGGTGTAGGCGATCTTCAGGCCGGCGCCGTCGGTGACTGGCGTCACCTCGTACTCGGCCGGGTGGTCGGTCGCCGTCTTGAACGAGCAGCTCGCTCTGTCCCACGTGACCCATCTCTCCGGCGTGCCGGCCAGTCTCGGCGCGCCGGTCTCGCCGGCGGCCTGCTGCTCGGTGGTGACGGCCGGCGTCGTGGTCGCCGCCGCGGTCGTCCCGCTCTCGGTGTCCTTCTTCACGCCGCAGGCGGCGAATGCGACGCAGGCGAGCGCAGCAGCGCCCGACGTCAGGAGTGACGTTCGCTTCATTTCCTCTCCGTTCTCTCACAGTGCAGACAGCGCAGTGACGGCCTGCGCTCGAACTTCGCTCAATTGAGTTCGAGCAGCTCCTCGAGCCTCGAGTCGTCGAGCGTGACGCCAAGTCCCGGCCCGTCCGCGGGCCGGATCGTTCCGTGCTGCGCCCGCGGCTCGTCGGGGAACAGCACCCACCACACCTGGTCCTCGTCGAATCTGCCGTCGTCCCCCGGCGGCGGCATGTACTCGACCATCGGCGTCGCGAAGCTCGCGGCGGCGACGTGGAGGTTGTGCGCGACCCCGAGGTGCGGGATCACGTCGAGGCCGAACGTCTCCCCCAGCGCCCACACGCGCCGCGCCTCGGTGATCCCGCCGAGGCGGTTCACGTCGGGCTGCAGCACGTCGACCGCTCTCGCAGTGACGAGGTCGCGGAAGCCCCAGCGGGTCGCCTCGTGCTCACCGGCCGCGACCGGGGTCTGCACCGCGGCGCGCACGCGCGCGAGGCCGGGCAGGTCGTCGGGCATCACCGGCTCCTCGATCCAGCGGAGGCGGATGCCCGCCTCCTCGATCGCGCGGATGCAGCGGATCGCGTAGCCGGCGTCCCAGCCCATGTAGGCGTCGGCCATCTGGTCGACGTCGGGGCCGATCGCGTCGGCGACCGTGCGCGCCAGCTCGACGTTGCGGCGGATCCCCGCGCGGCCGTCCGAGGGACCGTAGGCGAGCCGCTGCTTGACGGCGCCGAAGCCCTGCTCGACGTAGCCGGCCGCCTCGGCGGCGAGCGCGTCGAGGTCGTCGGTCGCGTAGAGGCGGCTGGCGTAGGCGGGGATCTCGCTGCGCACGGCGCCGCCCAGCAGCTCGTGCAGCGGCACCTCCAGCTGGCGCGCGTGCAGATCCCACAGCGCGATGTCGAGCGCGCTGATCGCGTGCAGCACGACGCCGCGGCGGCCGACGTTGACGGTCGCGCGGAACATCGTCTCCCAGAGGCGGTTGACCTCCGCCGGGCGCGCGCCGAGCACGAGCGGCGCGAGCTGCTCGATCACCGGGACGGTCGCGAGGCTGCCGAAGCCGGCGGTGCCGACCCCTTCGCGCCCGTCGGCGTCCTCGAGCCGGACGACGACCGCCCACGAGGCCGACGGCGGCAGGCCGGCGGTCGTGTCGCCGCGCAGCAGCCGCTCGGCCCCTTCGATCCCCGTCAGCGGGGTCACGAGCGGGCGCGGGCCGCCGAGCACGGGCGGCTCGCCGGCCGGCAGCATCGCGACGCGCAGCCGCACGATCGGCGCGCTCATGCGAGCAGGCCCTCCTCGGCCAGCTCGCGCAGGACCTCCTCGGCGACCTCCAGCGTGCGGTCGACGTCGGCCTCGGTGTGCGCGTCGGAGATGTGGTTGCGCTTGAGCGTCAGCGGCAGCATCAGGATCCCGCGCTCGGTCATGCGGCGGTGGAAGGCGACGTAGGCGGCGTCGTCGTTGCGCATCAGGTCGCGGTAGCCGCGGATCGGCCCCTCGCAGAAGTAGAGGCAGAAGACCGAGCCGAAGCCGCCGACGGTCGCGACGATCCCCAGCTCGTCGACGATCCGCTGCAGGCCGTCGCGCATGCGGTCGCCGAGCCGGTGCATGCGCGGGTAGAACTCGTCGCCGTGGTCGCGCAGGTAGGTCATCGTCGCGATCGCGGCGGCCATCCCGACGGCGTGGCCGTTGAAGGTGCCGGCGACGACGACGTCCCCGCCGGCTGAGCTGAAGCGCTCCATCAGCTCGCGCCGGCCGCCGATCCCGGCGACCGGGTAGCCGTTGGCGATCCCCTTGCCGAAGGTCGTCACGTCCGGGTCGAGCCCGAGCACCGCCTGGTAGCCGCCGAGCCCGTGGCGGAAGCCGGTGATCACCTCGTCGCAGATCAGCAGCGCGCCCTCGCGCAGCGTCAGCGCGCGCAGCCCGTCGACGAACTCCTGCGTCGGCAGCAGCGCGCCGACGTTGTGCGGGATCGCCTCGAAGATCACGCCGGCGATCTGCTCGGGGTACGCGTCGAACAGCGCCTCGACGGAGGCGAGGTCGTTGTACTCGGCGATCAGCGTCGCGTCGAGCGCGTCGGGCAGGATGCCGGCCGACAGCGGGTCGAGGCCGTAGGCGCGCTCCGGCGGGGAGATGACGTTGCGCGCGACGCTGTCGTGCCAGCCGTGGAAGTTGCCCTGGAACTTGACGAGGTAGCGGCGGCCGGTGACGGCGCGCGCGAGCCGGACCGCCTGCAGCGTCGCCTCGGTGCCGGTGTTGGTCGCCAGCGACGTGTCGATCGAGGCGACGGAGGCGGCGACGAGCGTGCCGTACTCGACCTCCAGCTCGGTCGCGCCGTAGCCGGTCAGGTCGATCCGGCCGATCGTCTCGCGCACCGGGCCGTCGATGCGGGGATCGCAGTGACCGAGCAGGATCGCCCCGAAGGCGGAGTGGTAGTCGAGGTACTCGCGACCGTCGGCGTCCCACATCCGCGCGCCCTCGGCACGCGTGAAGGCCCACGGCGCGCCGACGGCGCGCGTCGCTGAATTCACTCCGCCGGGGATGACCGCGCACGCGGCATCGAAGATCGCACGGCTCGCCGAGCCGACATCGGTCGCTCCTTCGCCCATCCTGGTGCTCTCCTTGCTCTGCTCGGTGCCATCGACGTGACGGCTGACGTCCTGCGGAACAACATGGAACGTCGTTCCGCGTTAAACGTACGAGAGTCGGAGGCCGCCGTCAAGAGTTCACGGTGAAAACTGCCGGCGCGAGGCTCGCGGAGGTGATTCGCAGCGCGTTGATGAGCGCCGGCGTCGCCTCGATCCGCTCCGCGGTGGCGCGCAGGTGGCCGAGGATCCGCTCGTGCTCGGACGGCGCCAGCTCGCTCGCCGCGCCGGCCGTGCTGAGCGCCGCGACGCACTCGCCGTCGCTGCGCAGCGGCACCGCCAGGCAGCGCACGCCGACCGCTCCCTCCTCGTCGTCGAACGAGTAGCCGCGCGCGGCCGTCACCTCGAGGTCCTCGACGAGCGCCTTGCGCGTCACGCGCGTGTGCTCGGTGCGCTGGCCGAACGGCTCCTGCGCCGGCAGGTGCCCGTCCAGCTCGTCCTCGTCGCAGTAGGCCAGCAGCAGCTTGCCGAGCCCGGTGCAGTAGGCGTCGTCGCGCGAGCCGGTCGTCGCGCGGAAGCGCAGCGGGCGGTCGGGCTCCTCGACGTAGACGTGCAGCACCTCGCGCCCGTCGAGCACGCCGAGGTTGCAGGTCGCGCCGGTCTCGACGGCGAGCGACTGCAGCAGCGGCCTCGCCAGCGCCGGCACGCCGACGGCGTCGAGACGATCGCGCGCGAGGTCGATCACGGCGAAGCCGAGCGTCCAGCTCGGGCGCTCGTCGATCCGCAGCACGAAGCCCTCCTCCTCCAGCACGCCGAGCAGCCGCACGAGCGTGCTCTTGGCGTGACCGGTGCGCTCGTGCAGCTGGGCGAGCGTGACGCCGTCGTCGCTGCCTCTGAGCGTCCGCAGGATCTCCAGCCCGCGCGACAGCGCACGCGCGTGGTAGTTCGTGGCACGTTGTTCCATGCCACGAGCCTAGATGACCGGGAGGGCAAGCGCGAGATCGTCCGCGCCCGCCCTCCGCCGTCATCGCGTCGCTATCTGGTCGTGAACGCGTAGCTGCCGGAACCGACCGTCACGATCGCCTCCGAGCCGCTCGTCGAGACGACCGTGACGCCGCTCGCTCTCGCGATCGCGGTGCCGCTCTCGTAGGCGGCGCGGCCGCCCGTCAGCGGGATGTGGATCGTCGCCGAGGTGTTCGGCGGGATCGTCACCGACAGCGTGAAGTCGCCGCCGGAGGCCTCTCTCCACGACACCGCGGCTCTGCCGTAGGAGGTCTCCTGCGACGTCTCCGCTCTCTTCAGCGTCGCGCCCGGCTGCGGGTCGACGATCAGCTTGCGGTAGCCGGCGCCGCCATCGGGGTCGTGCCGCAGGCCGCCGAGGTGGCGGTACAGCCAGTCGCCGAACGTCGCCAGCGGCAGGTGGTTGAACGAGTTCATCCCCGCGTTGCCGCCGGAGTTCGGATCGATCACGAACGTGTCCGAGTTCCAGCGCTCCCAGAAGGTCGTCGCCCCTCTGCTGAGCATGTAGCCCCACGACGGGTAGGCGGTGCGCAGGATCAGTCTCTCCGCGACCGCCTGCTGCCCGGTCTGCGCGAGCGCCTCCAGCACGTACGGCGTTCCGGAGTAGCCCGTCAGCAGGTGATCGCCCGCGTCGGCGATCCGCTGCGCCAGCCGCGCGCCGGCCGCCGTCCGCAGCGCCGGCGGCATCAGGTCGAACTGGAGCGCGATCGCGTAGCCCGTCTGCGAGTCGCCGTCGACTCTGCCGTCGACCGCGATGTAGGCCGACTGGAACGCCGTTCTCAGGCTCGCAGCCAGTCTGGCGTAGTCGTCGGCGGCGGCGGTCTTGCCCAGCTCGGCGGCGATCTCCGAGAGCGCGCGGGCCGCGCGCACGTAGGAGGCGTTCTCGATGATCCCGCCGGGCGTCGCCTGGCCGAGGTTGAGGTGGTCGGCGTAGGAGGCGTCCCCGAGCAGCCCGCTCGGTCCCGCGATCGAGCGCAGCCGCTCGATCCATCTGACCATCGCCGGGTAGCTGCGCTCGAGCACTCTCGTCTCGCCGTAGCGCTGCCACAGCAGGTACGGCGAGCGGACGATCGCGTCGGTCGCGTAGGCGCCGCCGTCGCCGACCAGCGGCACGAACGGCACGACGTGCGGCAGCTCGCCGTTGGCGCGCTGCGCCAGCCCCAGCTCGTCGTTCCACGACGCGAGGAAGGTGTCGACGTCGTAGTTGAACAGCATGCCGCCGCCGCTGACGGCGACCTCGCCGACCCAGCCGAGCCGCTCGTCGCGCTCCTGCGTGTCGATCGGCATCGTCAGCCAGTGGCTGAGATGGGTCGCCCGCAGCACTCTCTGCAGGTCGTTGACGAGCGTGTTGTCGGTGCTGAAGGCGCCGATCGAGCGCACGTCGGCGTTGACCGGCGCGCCGCTGACCATCGCGGTGCTCGGCGCGCTCGTGAGGCCGCTGACCTCGACGTAGCGGAAGCCGTGCGTCGTGAAGTGCGGCTGGTAGACCTCGGTCCCGCCGCCTCTGAGCGTGTAGACGTCGGTCGCTCTGGCGGAGCGCAGCATGCCGACGTCGAGCTCGCCGCTGGGCAGCAGCCGCGGTGCGTGCCGCAGCGTCACCTGCTGGCCGGCCGTGCCGCTGATCTCCAGCCGCACGACGCCGCCGATCTCGCGGCCGAGGTCGAAGACGTAGCGGCCGGAGCCGAGCGAGCTGACCGAGACCGCCGGGACGAGGTCGTGCGCTCTGGTCGGCGGATGGGTCTGCGGCACGAGCGGGCTGGTCGTGCCCGTGCCGGTGTGCGCGACCGCGCTCGTCCAGGCGCTGTCGTCGTAGCCGTTGGCGCTCCAGCCGGGCAGCAGGTTGCGCGCGTCGTAGCTCTCGCCCATGTAGATGTCGGCGGCGCGGACCGGGCCCCCGCGCGTCCCCTTCCAGCTCGTGTCGGAGACGATCGTCGCCGTTCTGCCGTCGGCGTAGGTCACCTCCAGCTGCAGCAGGAAGGCCGGCCGCGGGCCGTAGAGGTATCTGCCGGCGCCCCCGACGGTGCCGGAGTACCAGCCGTCGGCGAGCATCGCGCCGAGCGTGTTGGTGCCGCTCTGCACCGCGCTCGTGACGTCGTAGGTCTGGTACTTCACGCGTCTGCTGTAGTCGGTCCAGCCGGGCGCGAACATGTCGCTGCTGATCCGTCTGCCGTTGATGTGCAGCTCGTAGAGGCCGAGCGCCGAGACGTGCGCGCGCGCTCTGACGATGTCGCTGCCGAGCGTCACCTGCTTGCGCAGCGTCGGCGGCGCCTCCTCCGGGATCGTCACGCGGAAGACGCGATCGCCGGTCGAGGCGCTGCCGTTGGTGAAGGTGCCGCCGCCGGCGTAGACATCGCTGACGTTGCCCCACCAGCCGAGCATGCCGTCGCCCGAGGTTCTGAGGTTCGACGCCTCGAGGTAGTAGCTGCCGGCCGGGAAGGTTCTGCCGGCGCCGGCGTCGAGCGCCAGCCATCTGTCGGTGATCACGTTGGCGAACGTTCTCGTGGCGAGCAGCGTGCCGCCAGGGCCTCTGCCGCTGTAGAGCGAGAGCGTCAGCGTCGAGGGGTTGCCGGTGCCGTACTCGACGAAGCGGCCCTCGGCGGTCGCGAACGCGCCGTCGGCGGTGAAGGTCTGCCCGAGCGATCTGCCGGTCAGCTGCTCGGCGCCGGTCGCGCGGCCCTGCATGATCGGGGTCGCCCAGGCGCTCGGCAGCGTGATCCAGTTCGCGCTGAAGTCGCTCAGCTCGTCGCCGCTCGGCGGCACGACGCGGAAGACGTAGTCGGTCGTGATCGCTCTGCCGTCGATGTACGACGAGCCGCCGGCGTATCTCGTCCCGTCGGTGTGACCCCACCAGCCGAGCATCCCGTCGCCCGAGGTTCTGAGGTTGTCGGCGACGAGGAAGTAGTCGCCGGCGGGGAAGGTCGTGCCGGTCGCCGCCTCGACGTCGAGCCAGACGTCGGTTCTGACGTTCGTGAAGGTTCTGCTGGCGAGCAGTCTGCCGCCGGGGCCGTTGCCGCTGTAGAGCGACAGCGTCAGCCCGGAGGGGTTGCCGGTGCCATACTCGACGAACATCCCGCTGGCCTTCGTGAAGGTGCCGTCGGCGTGGAAGGTCTGCCCGAGCGCGCGCGTCAGCAGCTGGTCGGCGCCGGTCGCCGATCTCTGCTCGATCCCGCGCCAGCCGGGCGCGTCGGCGCCGTCGCGCAGCGCGGTCTCCCACCAGGCGGGGCTGCTCCAGCCGCTGTCGGCGGTCGCCGTCGTCACTCTCACCGCCCAGTGGTAGCGGGTGCGCGAGCTGAGCGCCGGGCCGCCGTATCTGACGTCGACCGAGGCGCTGGAGCTGACCGCGCCGCTGTCCCAGACGTCGGCTCTTCCGACCACCAGGAGGTCGGCTCTGGTCGCGACGAGGATGCGGTAGGTCTGCTGTCTGACGCCGCGGTCGGTCGATACGAGCTGCCAGCCGAAGCGCGGCTTGGAAGCAGGCTCGGTGCCGAGCGGGTTGGTGGTGCGGTCGACCGTGAGCTGGTCGACGGTGAGGGCGGCGTCGGCGCGCGCGGCGCCGGTCGCCAGCAGCATCAGCGCGAGCGCGCATGCGAGCAGCACTGAGAGCGCCGGCAGGCGGCGCTGTCTCCATCGAGTGTCCATCGAGGACTCCTGTCTGGGGCCGGCTCTCTTGGACCGGCCATCTGAGGTGCACGCCAGCGACGGCGCGCCGGGAACCTCGCCTTGTCTACCTGGAAGGACGTTCCATGTCAACGCCGCCACCGACCGGTGTCAGCGGCGGCGCACCTGCAAGCACGGCCAGCACGTTGTCGGCCGCGAGCAGCGCCATCGCGGCGCGCGTCTCGCTCGTCGCCGAGCCGAGGTGGGGCGTCAGGACGACGTTCTCCAGCGCCAGCAGCGCCGGCTCGACGCGCGGCTCGTGCTCGAAGACGTCGAGCGCGGCGGCGCGGATCGTGCCGTCGCGCAGCGCCACCGCGAGCGCAACCTCGTCGACGATCGGCCCGCGCGCGGTGTTGACGAGCACCGCGGTCGGCTTCATCAGCGCCAGCCGGCGCGCGTCGATCAGGTGGTGCGTCGCCGGCGTCAGCGGGCAGTGCAGCGACAGCACGTCGGCGCGGTGAAGCGAACCCGCCCGGGGCTGACGTGTCCATTCCTCGTCCGGAATTGTTTTCCGGCACCCGCGGAGGTAAGCAATAGCCCCGGGATTCAGTGCACTGCCACGAATTCGGCTTCACAATTACTGTGCTTGCCACACAACAATGCCGGAGACAGCTG
>DATIOB010000547.1:0-10755 GCA_035473605.1 Conexibacter sp. | reverse complement strand
CCGCCGGCGTCGCGACCGCGCCGCCACTTGTCGCGGGCGCCGTGGCCGGAGCGTTCTCCGCGACCGCGACGGTCGCCGGCGTCTCCCAGGCGGCGCGCTACGCGCTGACGAACCTGCCCGCCGTCACGGCCACCTCGCTCTCGACCGTCCCGGGCAACCCGTCGGTGACGGGCGAGCGGATCCGCTTCCTCGCGCAGGTCGCGCAGTCGCCGTCGAGCGCGCCGACGCCCGTCGGCACGGTCGTCTTCGAGATCGGCGGGGAGATCGTCGGCCAGCCGGTCTCGCTCGACGCCGACGGCGCCGCGCTCTCGACGCCGGTCCAGCTCGGCGAAGGCGCCACGGTCACCGCGCGCTACCGGCCCACCGGCCAGTTCGTCGCCAGCAGAGGGACGACGACGCAGCGCGTCATCCGCGCCGGGACCGCGATCGACGTCAGCTCGTCGGCGAACCCGTCGGAGGACGACGAGCCGGTCACCTTCACCGCCGCGGTCGCCGCGCTCGCCCCCGGCGCCGGCACGCCGACGGGCGAGGTCACCTTCACCGTCGGCGGCACGCCGCTCGGCGGCCCGGTCGCGCTGAGAGACGGAGTGGCGAGATCGAGCGCGATCGCGCTGCCCACCGGCACCCACGACGTCGCCGTCACCTACGACGGCTCGCCGCGCTACGCGCCGGCCACCGCCGACGCGGTCCAGTCCGTCGGCGCGACCGCAACGGCGACCGTGCTGAGCGCCGAGCCGCGCAGCCCCGTCGTCGGGCAGGCCTCGCTGATCACCGTGACCGTCAAGCCGCCGTCGGCGAGCCCGGCCGCGGTCCCGACCGGCGGCGTCGACGTGCTCGTCGACGGCATCGTCGTCTGCGACGGCGTCACGCTCGTCGCCGCCCAGGCCACCTGCGCGGTGACGGCGCCCTCGCTGCCCGGCCCGCATCAGATCACCGCCCGCTACGAGCCGGGCAGCCTCGACTACTCGGCCTCGCGCGGCGCGCTCGCGCAGCTCGTCGGCCAGGGCCGCACCGCCGTGACGCTCGAGGCGACGCCCGATCCCTCCGTCTTCGGCGAGCCGGTGCAGCTGCACGCGCAGGTCGCCGCGGTCGGCGAGGCGACCGGCGACCCGACCGGCGCGGTCACCTTCACGGTCGACGGCGCCGCGGTCGGCGACCCGGTGCTGCTGCGCGACGGCCGCGCCGACTCGGTCGCGATCCCGGCGCTGCCCGCCGGACCGCACGTGCTGCTCGCCAGCTACAACGGCGATGCCAGCTTCGTCGCCAACGCCGCCGGCGCGACGCAGGGCGTCGACCCGGCGGCGACGCTCGGCACGATCGCCAGCTCGAATCCCGCCGCCGCCCTCGGCAGCGCGCCGCGCTTCACGATGCAGCTCGGGCTCGCCCCGCCCGCGCTCGGCACGCCCGGCGGCAGCGTCCAGTTCGCCGTCGACGGTCGCCGCTACGGGCCGCCGGTCCTCCTCGCCGCGGGCGGGACGGCCGTCTCGCCGCCGGTGACCGGGCTGCGCGCCGGCGCCCACCTCGTGCGCGCCTCCTACCTCGGCTTCCCCGGCTTCACGCGCGTCGACGCGCAGCTGACGCAGTGGATCGCGGCGCCGGGCTCGCCGGCCGTCACGCCGCCGGCCGCGCCCGGGCTCCCGCCGATCCTCTCGCCGCGGCAGGTCGCGCCCGCGCAGCGCTCTCCCCTGCTCTGCACGCGGTCGCTGGCGATCACCGAGATCGCGGCCCGCGGCAACCGCGTGCGCCTGCGCGGCGTCGCCGCCGCCGACCTCGCCGGCACGCGCGTCGCGATCGTGCGCGCCGGTCGCGTCGTCGCGCGCCCGACGGTGACCGCGAAGGGCGGCTGGTCGGCCGCCGTCCCCCGCCCGCGCGGCGTGAAGGCCGCCGACGTCGCCTTCGTCGCCGACGCCGGCAGCGTCCGCTCCGAGCCGGTCTCGCTGGCGCAGCCGCTGCGGATCGTGCGGGTTCGCGGCGTCGGTCGCGGCAAGGTCCGCATCGAGGCGACGCTGAACGGGGCGAAGACCGCGAGGACCGCGACCGTCGAGCGCCGCATCGCCTGTGGCCTGATGCGACAGATCGCCCGTCCGCGCGTCGCCGCCGCCGCGCGCGCCGGCGGCCCGCGCCGCATCGCGGCGACCGTCACGCGCCCGCGGAAGGGCGCGGGCACCGCCATGCTGCGCATCCGCGTCGGCGCCGAGCTCGTCTCGCTGCCGGTCCTGCTCTCCCCCTGAGCGCCGGTCCCGCCCGACAGCCGACGGCCTCGCCGACCGTCGCGATCACCCTCTCGGCGTGCGCTTCCGCTTCTCCGGGTCGTCGAACGGGCCTGACCTGCCTGGGGATCCAGCCGCGCCTCTCCAGGGCACGCGTTCGGCAGCTGGCAGCGCGAAGGTCGTCGGTTCGAGCCCGACTGGCTCCATCGGAACGAAACCCCTGCAAATGTGGGGGTTTCGTCGTTCAGGGGGTTAGCGAACTTGAGCCAGCTCCTCCTTCTCTGCCGCGGCGGCAGGGGTGCTTCGATCGGACCAGGTGCCGATGCGGCCATCATCCAGGCCTCGGACCGCGGCGTTCGGCAGGTCGCGGTTTCGCCGGTCACCTCCGTGTCATGGCCGGGCGGGTCCGCGCGGTCGCGTGACCTCCGCCGGGGTGCTTTCCATCGGTGGTGCCTGCCCGCGCGGATGCTGCTCGTACCAGCGGGCGTAGCGGCCGGCGAGCGGCGCGGCAGTCAGCCCGTGGATCAGGACCGAGAGGCCGACGGTGACGTAGATCGCGAGCGATATCAGGTGCTCGTTCCTGAGCTGGGATTCCTCGACGACGATCACCGCGAAGACGATCGACGCCAAGCCGCGCGGACCGAACCAGCCGAGGAAGCCGAGCGTCGGCCGGCGGGCGCGTGAGCCCCACATCGCGATCCCCACCGGCAGCATCCGCACGATGGTCAGGCTCAACACTGCATACACGACGAGATGCCAGCTCAGCTCGGTGAGCGCGGGGCCGAGCAGGATGGCGCCGAAGAGCACGAACGTGATCCCGTTGAGCACCGAGCCGACCTCCTCGGTGAGCTCGTTGAGTGCCTCGGGATCGCGAGCGAGCGCGAGGCGGAACACCATGCCGGCGACGAATGCCGCGATGAAGCCGGAGCCGTCGAGCGCGCTGGCGGTCCCGTAGGCGAGCGCGGCGCCGGCGGCGGGGATGACCTGGCGCCACGCCGGGGCGATCAGGTTCCGTCGGCCGGCCTGGGTGATGACCGCGGCGATCAGCAGGCCGGAGACGACGCCACCCAGGACGCCGTACCCGATCTCCTCGAGCAGCAGCGTGCCGGGGCCGCGCCCGCCGGAGATCTCCGACTCGGCGTCGGCGATCGCGACGGCCGCGAACAGCAGCGGCACGCAGATGCCGTCGTTGAGGCCGCTCTCGACGTTGAGTCCTTGGCGGATGCGCTGCGGCACGCGCGGCTCGGTCACGACCGCCTGCCCGAGCGCCGCGTCGGTCGGTGCCAGCACGACCGCGAGGATCACGGCTTCCTCGATGCTCAATTCGTCGAACACAGCGGCAGCGGCCACCGCGCCCAGCGCGATCGTCAAGGGCAGGCCGATCCCGAGCAGCCGCACCGGCACGTCGACCGTGCGGAGAAGGGCCCGGAGGTCGATGCGCGAGGCGTCGGAGAACAACACCAGCGCGAGCGTCGTCTCGGCCAGCGCCCGCACGGTCGCGCTTGAACTCGACAGGTCGATCCCGTCGAGCGTCTTGGGCCCGACCAGCAGACCGAAGGCGACGAACAGGATCGCCGGCGTGATCGGTGTCCCCGACAGCCGCCCCGATACCGCCGCGACGCCGACCAGCGCGAGCGCCACCAGGGCGAGCGCCCACTCCACCTCAGCGCCTCATGCCGGCCAGCGGGACACAGGGAACCCCGACGCGCGCCAATGGCGTCTAGCGGAAGAGTCCGCGATCGTCTCGGCGGTCCTCGCGTCGATCCCGGCGGTCGTCGCGGCGATCCTCGCGCCGGTCGTCGCGGCGATCCTCGCGCCGGTCGTGCCGGTGGCTGACGACTGCGGCCGTTCCGACGACGGCCGTCGTTCGTGCGACGGGCCCCCCGATCAGGCCCCGTCGACCCATCCGTCCCCGCGCCAGTGGCATGTCAGGCTCCTTGCTGCTCGAGTGATCGTTCCGCGTCGACGGCGGCCAGCAGCGCCTGGGTCGGGATGCGGCCGTTGGCGACGAGCTGGCCGCCGGCCCGGCGGACCGAGGAGGCGAACGGGCCGGCCCAGCTGTTCTCGTAGACGAGCACCGCGGCGTAGCTGCCCGGCTCGAGTGCGTTTCCGATCTCGGCGACGTCCTCTTCGGCGAGCAGCATCGCCAGGTCGGCCTCCAGCGCGCGCAGCGCGCCCACGGCGCTCTCGCCGACATCGGCGAGCTCGGCGGCTTCCACCGACCCGTCGGCGTCCTTGCGCAGCAGCACGAGGTCGAGCACGCGCACGAGCCCGCGGTCGACAAGCGCGGTCAGCTCGGCCGCCATCTCGCCGGAGAAGTCGGCCTTGTCGGCCGGGAATTCGACCACCAGGTAGTCGACCGGCCCGAGCACATCCAGCTCGCTGGCTTCCATCGTTCGTTCCTCTCTCATCGCGTCGACAGCTCACGTCCGGGTCTGACCGTCAGGGGGTCTCCACCGACGACGGATCGACGGCGCCCGAGACATCGCTGAACGTGCTCCCAGTCTCGACCGGGGATGCGCATGTGTCGTCACCTCGATCGGGTGACGTGGCGCGGCCGTCTCGGATCTAACGTGAGCAGCTGCGTCTCCGACGCCGGCTGCGCGTGGCACGACGCAGACCGCAGTTCGTGCCCGCCTCCCCACGGGAGGCTGGCATGCGCCCTTGTTGCACTCCGCCTGGTGGGCGGAGGCTCAGGAGGACCGATGAGCGCGCCGCACGCCCACCTTCCCGATCCCGCGCTCGCCGCCTCCCTGCGGCCGGCCTGGCGGCCGCGGCTGGCGCGCTCGTCGCCCCTGCCCCGGCCGGCGCGCGGCAATGTCGCGCGGCCGCGGCTGGTCCACGCGCTGCTGGACGACACGCAGGCGCTCGCCGCCCTCGTCGCACCGGCCGGCTACGGGAAGTCGACGCTGCTGGCGCAGTGGCGCGACCACGACCCGCGCCCGTTCGCCTGGGTCGGGGTCACGCCGGCGCTCGACGACCCGCGGCGGCTGTTGGAGGCCGTCGCCGGGGCGCTCTGCGAGCTGTGGCCGCTGCCCGCCGAGGCTGCCGCGCCCGAGGCGGGGCCCGACGCGGTCCTGCGCGCGCTCGGCGCCCAGCGGCCCGTCGTGCTCGTCCTCGACGACCTCCACCTCCTGCGGTCGCGCGCAGCGGGCGCCGTGGTTGCCCGGCTGGCGCTCGGGATGCCGCCGGGCTCGACGCTGGCGGTCGGGTCGCGCCGCGAGCCCGCGCTGCCGCTCGGCCGCCTGCGCGCCCAGGACGACGTCGTCGAGCTGCGCGCCGGGGCGCTCGCCCTGACCCGCGGCGAGGCGAGCCAGCTCCTGCTGCATGCCGGGCTCCGCCTCTCCGCCGACCAAGCCGCCCGGCTCGTCGCGCTCGCCGACGGCTGGCCCGCCGCTCTGCATCTGGCGATCCGCGCGCTGCGCGAGCAGCCCGACGCCGCCGCCGCGGCGGCGGACTTCGCTGGCGACGACGCCATCGTCGCCGACTTCGTCCTCGACGAGGCGCTCGCCGGGCTCGACGATGAGGATCGCGGCTTCCTGCGCCGCACCGCGGTCCTCGACCCGCTGCGCGACGACGCCTGCGACGCCGTGCTCGCGACCGGCGATGCGGGCGCGACGCTGCGTCGGCTGGCGCGGGCGGGCGTGCCGCTGCAGCCGCTGGATCGCGCGCAGACCGTCTTCCGCCTGCACCGGCTGGTCGCCCAGGCGCTGCGGGGCGAGCTGCGCGCGACCGAGGCCCGGCTCGCGCCCGAGCTGCACGGGCGCGCGAGCGCCTGGCACGAGCGCGAGGGCGAGCTCGAGGGCGCGGTGGAGCACGCGCTGGCCGCCCGCGACACGGACCGCGTCGCCGCGCTGCTGGGCGCGCACGCCCCGGCCCTGGTCGGCAGCGGCCGCGCCGCGATCGTCGATGGCTGGCTCGGCCGCGTCGGCGAGCCAGCGGCCGTGGAGCGCCCGACGCTGGCGCTGACCGCGGCCCTCGTCCGTGTGGCGGCCGGCGAGCGCGACGCCGCCGAGTGCTGGCTCGACCACGCCCGGCACGGGGCGCTCCCCGTGGTGGGCGCCGGCCTCTCCGCCCTGCGGGCTGCGCTCTTCCGCGACGGCGCCGAGACGATGGCCGCCGATGCCTCGCGCGCCTTCGCCCTCGCCGGCGGCGCGGGCCCGTGGGCGGCGCTGGCCTGCCTGTTGGAGGGATCGGCCCATGCGCTGGCCGACCGCCCGGACGAGGCCCGCGAGCGCCTGGCGGCCGGCGCGCGCCTCGCCGTCCTCGACCTGCCGCTGGTCCGCTCCCTCTGCCTGGCGCAGCTGGCCTTCCTCGCGCTCTGTGACGGAGATGACGAGGAATCCGCGGCGGTCGCCGGGCAGGCGCGAGCGGCCGTCGATCGCGGCGGCGACGGTGTGGTCACCCTCGCCGCGCTCACGTACGCGGTCCACGCGCTCGTGCTCGCCCGGCGCGGCGGGCTCGACGCCGCCCGCGCAGACATCGTCGAGGCGAAGGCGCGGCTCGCCGCGCTGCCCGATGCCGCGCCCTGGTACGGCGCGCTGGCCCGCGTCGCGCTCGCCCGGGCCGAGCTCCAGCTCAGCGACGCCGCCGAGGCCCGCCGCCTCCTGGGCGAAGCCTCGCGCCTGTTGCGCCGGTGCGGCGGGGCGGTCGGGCTCAAGGGCTGGATCGACGAGGGCTGGGGCCGGGCCGATGACTACGCGGCCGGCCCGGTGGCCTGCCCGTCGGCGCTCACCAGGGCCGAGCTGCGCGTGCTGCGGTTGCTGCCCAGCCACCTGACCCTCCCCGAGATCGCGGCGCGGCTGCACGTGTCGACCAACACGATCAAGACCCAGGCGCACGCGGTCTACCGCAAGCTCGACGCCGGCTCGCGCACGGAGGCCGTCGCGCACGCGCGCGCGATCGGGCTCGTGGAGGCCGAGTTCGCCCGATCGGGATGACGACGCCGTGCCGCCTGTCCGGGGCGTATGGCGACACCGCCGGCGGTTGTGGCTCGCCGACGCACGTCGTACGGATCGGGTGATGTCGCGCTGCCGTCTCGAACCTAGCGTGAGAAGCGATGACCGTTTCGCCACTCGCCGTGCCGAGCATCCCGGGGGCCCCGGCCGCGTTTCACCTGCTGGCGAAGCCGACCGGCGCGGTGTGCAATCTGGACTGCGCCTACTGCTTCTTCCTGTCGAAGGAGCTGCTCTATCCGGGAAGCCGGTTCAGGATGGCCGACGAGCTGCTGGAGACCTACGTGCGCCAGCTCGTCGAGGCCCACACCGGTGCGCCGATCGTCGAGGTCGCCTGGCAGGGCGGCGAGCCGACGCTGATGGGCCTGCCGTTCTTCCGCCGCGCGGTCGAGCTCGTCGACCTCTCCCTGCATCCGGGCCAGAGCGCCGTCCACACGATCCAGACCAACGGCACCACGCTCGACGCCGAATGGGCGGCGTTCTTCCGCCAGCACGAGGTCCTGGTCGGGATCTCGATCGACGGCCCACGCGAGATCCACGACACGTTCCGCGTCACCAAGGGCGGCCGGGGCAGCTTCGATCAGGTCATGCGCGGGCTCGGGCACCTGCGCGACGGCGGCGTCGCGTTCAATGCCCTGACCACCGTCCATGCCGCCAACGAGCAGCGCGGCGGCGAGGTCTATCGCTTCCTGCGCGACGAGTGCGGTGCGCGGTTCATGCAGTTCATCCCGATCGTCGAGCGCGTCAGCGCCGCCGCCGATCCGGAGGCGCCACGGTCGTCGTGGCGCGAGCGTCCCCTCTACGTGCAGGAGGGCGACGGCGTCACCGCCCGGTCGGTGACCGCCGAGGGGTACGGGCGCTTCCTGGTCGACGTCTTCGAGGAGTGGGTGCGCGGCGACGTCGGCGAGGTCTACGTCCAGATGTTCGACACGACGCTGGCCAACTGGGTCGGCGAGATGCCGGGCATGTGCGTCCACTGCGAGACCTGTGGCTTGGCGCTCGCGCTCGAGCACACCGGCGACGTCTACTCGTGCGACCACTTCGTCGAACCGCGCCACCGGCTGGGCAACATCAACGAGCGGCACCTGCTCGAGCTCGTCACCTCCGAGCAGCAGCGATCCTTCGGGCAGGCCAAGGCCGACACGCTGCCCGCCTGCTGCCGCGACTGCGACGTGCGCTTCGCCTGCCACGGCGGGTGCCCCAAGGACCGTTTCACCACCGCCCCCGACGGCGAGCCCGGACTCAACTACCTGTGCCCGAGCTTCAAGCGCTTCTTCAGCCACGTCGCCGAGCCGATGGACCAGATGGCGCGGCTGCTGGCGCGCGGGCGGGCGCCCGCCGAGATCGTCGGCCGGTACGCCGCGGACGCCGCGAACGGCGGCCGCAACGAGCCGTGCACCTGCGGCAGCGACCGCACGTGGAAGCGCTGCCACGGGGCAGAGCCGATCCCGTAAGGCCGCTCACCTGCCCGGAGCCGCAGCGCCGACAGCCGCGAGCAGCCGCGGGCTGATCGATCGGCGCCTGCTGGGATCCAGGAGGAAGTCGAGCAACGACGCGAGTGTGGCGTCGCCGCCCCCGGTCGCGAGATCGACAGCGTCCAGCGCGCCACTCGTGGGGTCGCGTCGCATGAAGAGGGCGTCGAGCAGCGCCCCGCCATGTCCGAGCTGCATACGCCCGATCCCGCCGAGCAGACCGCCCTCGAACACGGCGCCCGGGTCGAAGGAATAGACGTGCAGAGCAGGCCGCGACCAGCAGCGCCGGCATCGCGCCGAGCGCGGAGGCCTCGCCGCTCCCCGCGGCCGCCAGCGGAAGGACCGCCGCGGCGACGAGTGTCGCAATCGAGCCCTCGGGACCGACGATGAGCTGCCGGGAGGAGCCGAGAAACGTGTACAGCACCGTCGGCAGCAGCAGCGCGTACAGGCCGTAGACCGGCGGAAGCCCCGCAACCTCGGCATAGGCCATCCCCGACGGCAGCGCCAACGCGGCCACCGTCAGCCCGGCGAGCAGGTCGCGCCGCGCGGTGTGCGGGCGGTACCCCGGCAGCCGCGTGCTGACGGGGACCGCTCGCTGCAGCAGCGGTTCCTGCGGGCGTCGCCGGAACGGCGACCGGTCGCGGCGGTAGGCGACCGGCGGAGGCCCCTCCGCGCCTCGGTTCGGGGCCTCCAGGTCGCTCATCGCTCACGCCTATTGACGTGCCATGTGCATCTTCAGCTCGGCCTCGGGCTCGGTGATCAGCTCGCCGCTGAGATCGACGGTCACGGTGTGGATGGTCCCGGTGAACCGGAACGGTCCCTCGTACGCCGTGGTCACCGGTGAGCCGGGGTCGGCGCCACACGTCAGCGCGCCCGGGTTGAACAAGAACGGCGTGGTGTACGGGACCTCCCGGTCGCCGACGAGCTCACCGTCGATGTAGAGCTGCAGGCGACCGGAGCAGCCGTGGCCCCTGGCGGGGTCGGGCATCCCCGTCGGCTCGAACTCGAAGCGCAGCGCGTGCCTGCCCGCGCTCAACTCCGCGTCCGAGGCGAGGTGCAGCAGCTCGCGCGCGACCCAGTTGTGCGTGTAGTGCAGCCGGCCGTCCTGGACGTAGAACGTGAAGCCGCCCGCCGCCGTTCCCTGCGCGAGCAGCACGCCCTCGGCCCCTCCCTCTGGGATCTCGACGTCGGCGGTGATGCTGTGCGGGCGATTCAGCACGCGCGGCCCCGCGAAGAACGGCACCGACTGCGTGCCGGGGTAGTACACGAACCGGTCGCGCGGGGCCGCGATCAACGGCTTCTCGGTCGCCATGCGCGCGACGCCGCTGCCATCGACCGGCAGCACGTCGTACTTGCCCGCCTCGACGTACCAGGTCGCGATCAGCGCGATCAGGCGGTCGCGGTGCTCGGCGGCGAGGTCATGGCACTCGGCGGGGTCCTCGTCGACGTGGTAGAGCTCCCACCCCGTGGCGTCGAGCTCGGCGAGCTTGGCGGCGGAGATCGGCTCGCCGAAGCCCATGCCGGCCTCGGCGAACGACGGCCCCGGCCATGGGCACACCGCCCGCCAGCCGTCGTGGTAGATCGAGCGGTGGCCCATCATCTCGAAGTACTGCGTCGTCCGGCCGCTGGCGGCGGACGCGTCGTCGAACGTGTGCGCGAAGCTCACTCCGTGCAGCGGCGACTGCGTCACGCCGCGGATCGTCGCCGGCGGCTCGATGCCCAGCACGTCGAGCACCGTCGGGACCATGTCGATGATGTGCGCGTACTGCGTGCGCACCGCGCCCGTCGCCGCGATCCGCCGCGGCCAGCAGACGATGAACGGATCCGACGAGCCACCGCGGTAGGTCTCGCGCTTCCAGCGCCGGAACGGCGTGTTGCCGGCGAACGTCCAACCCCACGGGTAGTGGTTGAAGTACTTGGGGCCGCCGATCTCGTCGATCGCCGCGAGGCTGTCCTCGAACGGCTCCGGGGCGTTGTTGAAGAACTGCGCCTCGTTCGTCGTCCCCGTCGGGCCGCCCTCGGCGCTCGCGCCGTTGTCGGAGAGGACCATGATCAGCGTGTTGTCGAGCTCTCCGACGCTCTCGAGGAAGTCGAGCAGCCGCCCGACGTGATGGTCGG
>DATIOB010000546.1:0-8184 GCA_035473605.1 Conexibacter sp. | reverse complement strand
CGACGACGATCCACCCCGGCGGGATCCGCACCAACATCGTCAGAAACGCCCGCTTCCACGTCGACGACAGAGGCGGGACCGACCACGCCGCGATGGCGGCCGAGTTCGCCAGAATCGCCCGCACCTCGCCGGCGAAGGCGGCGAAGACGATCCACGTGGGGATCGAGAAGGGCAAGGACCGGATCCTGATCGGCCCAGACGCGACCGCGATCTCGCTGCTGACGCGCTCGGTGCCGGTGCACTACTTCGACATCGTCGAGCGGCTGATGGGGACGGTCCGCCGCTGAGCGGACCGGATCGCCGCAGGAGGACGGGGCTAGACTGCCCCGTCCGTGGTCGGTCCGGCATCACACGCAGAACGACGTTCCCGGCTGCTGCGGCTCGTCTACCTGTCGATCGCCGCGGCGATCGTCACGATCGCACTGAAGTTCGGGGCGTGGGCGGTCACCGGCTCGGTCGGCCTGCTCTCCGACGCGGCCGAGTCGGTCGTCAACCTCGTCGCCGCGCTGTTCGCGCTCGTGGTCGTGCAGTGGTCGACGCGGCCGCCCGACGAGGAGCACACCTACGGCCACGAGAAGGCCGACTACCTGTCGGCCGGGGTCGAGGGCGCGCTGATCCTGCTCGCCGCCGTCACGATCGGCTACACCGCGATCGAGCGGCTGCTGAACCCGGCCGCGATCGAGAGCGTCGGCATCGGCGTCGCGATCTCGGTGCTCGCCTCGCTCGTCAACCTCGGCGTCGGGCAGCGGCTGATCCACGCCGGCAGGGAGTACAGCTCGATCACGCTGGAGGCCGACGGCCGCCACCTGATGACCGACGTGTGGACCTCGGTCGGCGTCGTGATCGCCGTGATCGCGGTCGCGGTGACCGGCTGGGAGCCGCTCGACCCGCTGATCGCGATCGCCGTCGCGATCAACATCGTCCTGACCGGCACGCGGCTCGTGCGCAGGTCCGCCGACGGGCTGCTCGACCGCGCGCTGACCGACGCCGAGCTGAGACAGATCAACGACGTGCTCGGCACCTTCGCCTCCGACGAGGTCCAGTTCCACGCATTGCGCACGCGCCGCGCCGGCAGCCGCGCCTTCGTCTCCACGCACGTGCTGGTGCCGGGCGAGTGGTCGGTCCAGCGCGGCCACGACCTCGCCGAGGCGGTCGACCTGGCGCTGCGTGAGTCGCTCGGCCACGCGACCGTCTTCACGCACCTGGAGCCGCTCGAGGATCCGGCCTCGTTCGCCGACACCGAGCTGGACCGCTGGACCGAGCCGCACCCGGGCGGCGGCTGATGGCCGAGCCCGAGCCCTTCCCGTCCTCGTCCGGCCGCTTCCAGCTGTGGCCGCCCGTGCTCCTGATCGTCGTCGGGATCGCCGCGGCGATCGTGCTGTTCTTCGTCTGCGCCGCGCTGGCGCGCTGGGTCCTGCACGGGCCGGTCGACGGCGCCTCGCTGCACCGCTCGGTCGAGCTGGCGGCCGGGTCCTCGACGCTGCTCGACTCGAACGGACGCTGCAGACGGCTCCCGTCCGACGACCTCTGGCGCTGCGACGTCACCGACGCCAGCGCCAGCGGCGGGGTCCGCTACCGCGTCCGCGTCGAACCGGACAGCTCCTGCTGGGCGGCGCGGCTGCTCGACGCCTCCGGTGGCGGCGGCGGTTCGATGCCGAGCAGCGTCAGCGGCTGCGTCCACCTGTGGCAGTGGACGACCTTCGACGCGGTCGACTAGCTGCCGCGCTTCACAGCCCGCCTCCGCCGGTCCAGACGACCGGCCCGGGCCCGTAGCGCGCGACGCGATCGTCGGGGTTGGCGAGCTTGCAGCGGGCGAGCGACAGGCAGCCGCAGCCGATGCAGTCGGTCAGGCCATCCTTGAGCCGCTCCAGCTCGGCGATCCGCTCGTCGATCCGCTCGCTCCAGCGCGAGGACAGCTTCGCCCAGTCGGCCCGTTTCGGGACCCGGTCCTCCGGCAGCTTCTGCAGCTCCTCGCCGATCTCCTCCAGCGTCAGCCCGACGCGCTGGGCGAAGACGATGAAGGCGACGCGGCGGATCACCGGCCGCCCGTAGCGGCGATGACCGGAGGAGTTGCGTTCGGCGCGGATCAGCCCGCGCTCCTCGTAGTAGCGCAGCGCCGAGGTCGCGACCCCGCTGCGCTCGGCGACCTCGCCGATCGTGAGCGTCTCCGACATGCCGCCCAGCTCAGCAGAAACGGCGCTTGACTTCAAGTGCGGTTCAACTCTCGAGCGCCGCCCTGACGGCCGCGGCGGCCTGGGTGCCGGCGGCGAGCAGGGCGTCGGTGGTGCGGGCGGCGCGGCAGAGGACGAAGGCGCCTTCGAGCAGCGAGAGCGTCGTCAGCGCCAGGACGCGAGCGTCCGCGGGATCGATGCCGGCGGCGGCGAGGCGGCTGGCGATCTTCTCCAGCCAGTCCTCGAACACCTCGGCCGTCGCGATCCGCATCGGCTCCGAGCTGGACGCGATCTCGAGCGCGATCGTCGCGATCGGGCAGGCGTCGGCGTAGTCGCTCTCGGCGAGGTGCTGCGCGGCGAGCGTGAAGACCTGCTCGGTGCCGGTGACGACGTCGGGCGCGGGGTCGAAGACGGCCGCGACCAGCTCGCCGTACATCCCGCCCGCGATCCGGATCACCTGCTCGCCGAGCTGCTCCTTGCCGCCGGGAAAGTGGTGGTAGAGCGAGCCGAACGGCGCCTGCGCGGCGGCGACGATCTGCTTGACGCCGGTGCCGGTGTAGCCCTGGCGGCGGAACAGCTCGGCGCTCGCGAAGACGATGCGCTCCTTGGTGGTCTGCGTGCTCGACATCGCTCGGCCCTCGTACGTCGGCGGTTGCGTCCGGCGTGCAGCATAGCTAGCCTCCCGCTAGAGCGATCTATCTAGTGCCCGAGAGAGCGGAGAGGCGATGCCCGAGATCCGGCTGACCGCAGGAACGATCGAGTACGAGGACAGCGGCGCGCCCGGCGGTGCGGCGGCGGACGTCGCGACCGGGAGCGGCGCCGGGCCGGGCGCGGGCGGTGGCGACCACCCCACGGTCGTCCTCCTCCACGGCCTGCTGATGGACTCCAGCGTCTGGCGCAAGGTCGCGCCCGAGCTGGCCGAGAGCGCCCGCGTGATCTCCCCGACGCTGCCGCTCGGCGGCCACCGCACCCCGATGGAGCCCGACGCCGACCTCTCGCTGCCGGCGATGGTGCGGCTCGTCGGCGAGTTCCTCGAGGCGCTCGACCTGCGCGACGTGGTGCTCGTCTCCAACGACTGGGGCGGCGCGCTGCTGCTCGTCGAGCTGGGCTGCGCCGAGCGCGTCGGCCGGCTCGTGATCACGCCGAGCGAGGCGTTCGACAACTTCCCGCCCGGCATCCCCGGCCGTCTCGCCGCGCTCGCCGGGCGCGCCGGCCCGACCGGCGTCAAGCTCGCGACGCAGCCGCTCAGATTCCATGCGCTGCGACGCTTCCCGCTGCTGTTCGGGTGGATGAGCAAGCGGCCGGTCCCGCATGCCGTCAGCGACCGCTGGTTCGCGCCGGTGCTGAACGACCACGCGATCCGCCGCGACCTCGCCAAGTACGCCGGCGGTCCGCTCGACAGAGCGTGGACGACGGCCGCGACCGAGCGGCTGCGCGAGTTCGACCGCCCGGCGCTCGTCGCATGGGCGCCGGAGGACAAGCTGATGCCGCGCGACCACGGCCGCCGCCTCGCCGAGCTGCTGCCGCAGGGCCGCCTCGTCGAGATCCCCGACAGCTACACGCTCGTCTCCGAGGACCAGCCACAGCTGCTGCTGCGCCACCTGCGCGGCTTCCTCACCGCGACGGAGGTGCATGCCGATGCCGCGACTGCCTAGAGCCGCGACGTGGGCCGCCGTCGCGGGCGGCGCCGCGGTGCTCGCCTACCCGCGCGGGCTGGAGCTGGCGCTGCAGTACAACCTGCGTCGCCTGCGCGCCGGCGACCCCGAGCCGCTGCTGCGATTCGACGCGCAGGACGTCCGCTTCCGCTTCCCCGGCACCAGCTCGTGGGCGTGCGAGCTGACCTCCAAGCAGGAACTGCGCGCCTGGCTGCAGCAGTTCGTCAGCATCGGGCTGGAGCTGCACGCCGACGAGATCGTCGTCAAGGGACCGCCGTGGAACACGACCGTCTGCATCCGCTGCAGCGACAGCCTGACCGCGCCCGACGGCACGCGCGTCTACGAGAACCGCGCGGTGATCTGGGGCCGGATCGCCTGGGGTTTGCTGCGGGAGTACGAGGTCTACGAGGACACCGAGAGAAGCCTCGCGCTCGACGCGTGGCTGGCCGCGCGCGAGCAGCCGGCAGCGGTCGGCGGAGGCCGCGCCTAGGGCCGCTGGGCCGTGGTGTCGTCGCCCGCCGTCGCGAAGCGGCTGCGGGCCCGCAGCGTCTCGACCGCCTGCGGCGGCGCGGTCCGCGGCGAGCCGGCGCTGAAGGGCGGCTGCGGGTCGTACTCGATCCCGAGCTGGATCTGCTGCGCGACCTCCTCGCCGGCGATCCGGCCGGCGAGCGTCAGCGCCATGTCGATGCCGGCGGAGACGCCGGCGGCGGTGAGGTACTTGCCGTCCTCGACGACCCGCTCGCGCACCGGCGTCGCGCCCAAGCGCGCCAGCTCGTCGATCGCCAGCCAGTGCGAGGTCGCGCGGCGGCCGTCGAGCAGGCCGGCGGCGGCGAGCAGCAGCGATCCGGTGCAGACCGAGGTCGTCCAGGTGCTGGTCGCGTCGGCGGCGCGCAGCCAGGCGAGCAGCTCGGCATCGTCCATCAGCGCCGTCTGGCCCGGACCGCCCGGCACCAGCACGACGTCGGGCGCGGGCACGGCGGCGAGCGTCTGGTCGGCGATCAGGCCCAGCCTGCCGGTGTCGGTCCGCTGCTCGCCCGTGGCGGCGCCGACGAAGACCAGCTCGACGCCGGGCAGGCGGCTCAGCACCTCGTACGGCCCGATCGCGTCGAGCGCGGTGAGGCGGTCGTAGACGACGATGGCGATCTGCATCGCCCGATCCTACGTCGCCGACAGCACCCCGGTCGCGACGAGCAGCAGGATCAGCGCGCCGAGCACGACGCGATAGACGATGAAGATGGCGTACGTGTGGCCGGCGATGTACTTCAGCAGCCACGAGACGGCGAACCAGGCGACGACGAAGCTGACCGCCGTCGCCACGATCGTCGGGCCCCAGCCGACGCCGTTGGAGATGTTGTCGTACTCGGTCACCGCCTGCATCAGCCCGGCCGCGCTCAGCGCGGGGATCGAGAGGAAGAACGACAGGCGCGTGACGGTGACGCGGTCGAGGCCGCGCAGCAGGCCGGCCGACATCGTCGCGCCCGAGCGCGAGACGCCGGGGATCAGCGCCAGGCACTGCGTGATGCCGATGATCAGCGTGTCTCTCCAGGTGACGTCGCGCTCGCCGCGCTCCTGCGTCGCGTTGAGGTCGGCCCAGAACATCACGAAGCTCCACAGGATCAGCGCCGAGCCGACGAACCAGAGGCTGCGCAGGGTCGTCTCGATCTCGTCCTTGAAGAGCAGGCCGACGATCCCGATCGGGATCGAGCCGAGCAGCACCGCGATCGCGAAGCGGAAGTCGAGCGTTCCGCGCTCCTCGGGCTTCGCGAGCCCGCGGAAGAAGGCGGCCAGGATCCGCTTGACGTCCTGCCGCAGGTAGAGGAGCGTCGCGAGCACGGCGCCGACCTGGATGATCGCCGTGAAGGCGGTGATGTCCGGATCGTCGAGTCTGTAGCCGAAGGCCGACTCGAGGATCGTCAAGTGGCCCGTGCTGGAGATCGGCAGGAACTCGGTGACGCCCTCGACGGCGCCGAGGACGATCGCGTGCCACAGATCCATGCGCGCCTCAGGCTAGCGCAGCGCCGCGTTCGACCATCGTCCGCCGCCCTCGTAGGCTGTCGCCGGTGGGGATCGGCGCCAGAGCCGTCGACCCGCCGACCGACTTCCTCGACGACGAGGTGCTCGTCGTGCCGCTGCTGCGGCGTGCTCAGGCCGCCCGCGCGCTCTCGTCGCGGATCTCGCCGACCAGCTCTTCGAGCACGTCTTCGAGCGCGGCGACGCCGAGCGGTCTGCCGTCGGGGCCGACGACCTGCGCGAGGTGGGCACCGGAGCGCTGCATCGTCGCCAGCACGGCGCGCAGCCGGTCGGTCAGCTGGACCGGCGGCAGCGGGCGGATCCAGCGCTGCGCGATCGGTCGCGTGCGGTGGCGCTCTCTCAGCTCCAGTGCGTCCTTCAGGTGCAGGTAGCCGACGAAGTCGCCGTCGGCGTCGCGCACCGGGAAGCGCGAGAAGCCCGTCTTCGCCGCGACCTCCTCGACCTCGGCCGGGGTGACCGTGTTCAGCAGCGTGACCAGTCTGTCGTTCGGCAGCAACACCGATCTGGCGTCGCGCTCGGAGAACTTCAGCGCCTCGACGAGCACGTGCCCCTCGGAGGGATCGAGCAGCCCCTCGCGGCGCGACTCCTCGACGAGGCCGGCGACCTCGTCGCGCGTGAAGGCGCTCGTGACCTCGTCCTTGGGACTGACGCCGACCAGTCTCAGGATCACGTTGGCGAACTGGTTCAGCAGCCAGATCGCCGGGTGCAGCACGCGCACGATCGCGACCATCGGCGGGGCGAGCAGCATCACGGCGCGGTCGGGACCGGCGAGCGCGATGTTCTTCGGCACCATCTCGCCGAGCACGACGTGCAGGAAGCCGATCAGGCCGAGCGCGATCGCGAACGCGATCGGGTGGATCAGCGCGTCCGGGATCCCGACGTCGTGGAAGGGGCCTTCGAGCAGGTGGGCGATCGCCGGCTCGCCGAGGACACCGAGGCCGAGCGTGCAGATCGTGATGCCGAGCTGCGCGCCGGCCATCATCAGCGAGACGTGCTCCATCCCGTAGAGCGCGATCCTCGCCAGCCGCGAGCCCTCCTCCGCACGCGGCTCGATCGAGCTGCGGCGGGCGGAGATCAGCGCGAACTCGGCGCCGACGAAGAAGCCGTTGAGCGCGAGCAGCAGGATCGTCAGGCCGATCGCGAAGAGGTCGCCCATCAGTCGTCGTCCTCGTCGTCCTCGTCGGTGCACTCGGCCTCGAAGAGGATCCGGTCGACGCGCATGCCGTCGAGCCGCACGACCGTCAGCGTGACCTCGCAGCGGCGGCCCTCGAGGTCTCTCGTCTCCAGCACGATCTCGTCGTTGGCTCTCGGCAGGCGGTTCAGCTCGTCCTGGATCAGGCCGCCGATCGTCTCGTACTCCTCGTCCTCCGGGAACAGCACCCCGGTCGCGCGCGCCGCCTCGTCGGGGCGCAGCAGGCCGGAGAGGATCCACGAGCCGTCCGGGCGTCTGCGCGCGCTCATGTCGCGGCGGTCGTGCTCGTCGACGACCTCGCCGACGATCTCCTCGACGACGTCCTCGAGCGTGACGAGCCCGTCGACGCCGCCGAACTCGTCGACGACGACGGCGATCTGGAGGCCGCCCTCGCGCAGGATCGCCAGCAGCGGGTCGAGCTCGATCGACGACGGGACCATCACCGGTCTCGCCATCACGGTGCTGATCGGGACGGCGTCGCGTCTGTCGTGCGGGACCGAGACGGCGTGCTTGACGTGGACGATCCCGACGACCTCGTCGGAGGACTCGCCGACGACGGGGAAGCGCGAGAAGCCGCTCTCGCGCGCCGCCTCGATCACCTTGATGACCGGCTCGTCGTCCTCCAGCGTGCGCATCCGCACGCGCGGCGTCATCACGTCCTCGGCGCGGCGGTCGCCGAAGGCGAGCGAGCGCTGCAGCAGCGTCGCGGTCTCCAGCTCCAGCGTCCCCTGCTCGGCCGAGCGGCGCACGAGCGAGGTCAGCTCCTCCGCCGAGCGGGCCGAGGCCAGCTCCTCCTGCGGCTCGATCCCGAGTCTGTGCAGGATCGCGTTGGCGATCCCGTTGAACCAGCGGATCAGGACGCGGTTCATGCGCGTGAAGGCGCGCATCGGCCCCTGCACGGCGCGCGCGGTCGCGAGCGGCATCGCGATCGCGAGGTTCTTCGGCACCAGCTCGCCGAACACCATCGACAGCGCCGTGGCCAGCACCAACGCGAGCGCGGTGGCGGTGCCGCCCGCCGCGGCGGCGGAGAGCCCGAGCGCGGCGAGGCCGGGCACGAACAGCGTGGCGATCGCGGGCTCGGCGATGTAGCCGGTGGCCAGCGTGGTGACGGTGATGAGCAGCTGGCTGGCCGACA
>DATIOB010000545.1:0-2131 GCA_035473605.1 Conexibacter sp. | reverse complement strand
TACGCGATCCTGATGACGCTCAGCGTCCGGCGCGCGCGGCGTCTCCTCATCCAGGAGGAAGCATGAGCAAGGGCGCCGAGAAGGGCATGATCGCCATCGTCACCGGCGCGGGCTCCGGCATCGGCCGGGCGATCGCCCGCCGGCTCGCCGCCGACGGCGCCACCGTCGCCGTCAACGACCTGCGCGAGACGCCGCGCCTGACCCAGCTCGCCGACGAGCTGGGCGCGATCACGGCCCCCGCCGACGTCAGCGACCACGCCGCGATCGCGGCCGCCGTCGACCGTGTCGAGGAGCGCCTCGGCCGGCCGGTCGACCTGCTCGTCGCCAACGCGGCGCTGGAGCAGATGGGCGACTTCCTCGAACAGGAGGAGGCGGAGATCTTCGACCAGGTCGACGTCAACCTGACCGGCACCTACGCCTGCATCCAGGCGGTGCTGCCGGGGATGCGCCGCGCCGGCGGCGGCGCGATCGTCGTGATCACGTCGATCTGGGGGATCACCGGCTGGCCGCGCGCGGCCGCCTATTCGGCCTCGAAGGCCGGCACGATCAGCCTCACGAAGGCGCTCGGGCGCGAGCTGGCGCCGGAGCGGATCCGCGTCAACGCGATCGCGCCGGGCGTGATCGACTCGCCGCAGATCGAGGTCGACGCGGCGGACGCCGGGATGTCGCTCGACGACCTGCGCGAGATGTACGCGAGCAGGACTGCCCTCAAGCGCGTCGGCCAGCCGGCCGAGATCGCCGCGCTGGTCGCCTTCCTCGGCGGCCCGGCCGCCGAGGGCTACGCCGGCCAGGTGCTGCAGCCCAACGGCGGCGCCCAGCTCGGCTGGGCGTAGGCGCCGCCGTCGGGCGTGACGGGGCTCACGCGAACGCGTTGAGCCCCGTCAGGGCGCGGCCGAGGACCAGCGAGTGGACCTCGTGGGTGCCCTCGTAGGTCAGGACCGTCTCGAGGTTCGCGGCGTGGCGCATCACCGGGTACTCCAACGTGATCCCGTTGGCGCCCATGATCGTGCGCGCCTCGCGCGCGACGGCCAGCGCGGCCGAGACGTTCGAGTACTTGCCGAGCGAGACGTGCTCGGGCTTGAGCGTGCCGGCCTCCTTCATGCGGCTCAGCCGCAGCGCCAGCAGCTGCCCGGCGGCGACTCTCGCGCCCATCTCGGCGAGCTTCGCCTGCGTCAGCTGGAAGGAGCCGATCGGCTTGCCGAACTGGATCCGTGTACGGGCGTACTCGACCGCGGCTTCGAGGCAGGCGCGCGCGGCGCCGTTGGCGCCGAAGACGATCCCCAGCCGCGCCTCGCCGAGGACGGTCAGGGGACCGCCCAGACCCTGCGCGCCCGGCAGCATCGCCGAAGCAGGGAGCCGCACGTCATCCAGCAGAAGCTCCGACGTCACCGACGCGCGCAGCGACAGCTTGTGGTGGATGTCCTGCGTCGTGAAGCCGGGCGTCCCTCTCGGCACGAGAAAGCCGCGGATGCCGTCCTCGGTCTTCGCCCAGACGATCGCGACGTCGGCGATCGAGCCGGTCGTGATCCACATCTTCGTGCCGTTCAGGATCCAGTCCGAGCCGTCTCTGCGCGCGGTCGTGCGCATCGAGCCGGGGTCGGAGCCGGCGTCGGGCTCGGTCAGGCCGAAGCAGCCGAGCGCCTCGCCGGTCGCCATCCGCGGCAGCCACTCCTGCTTCTGCTCCTCGGAGCCGAAGCGGTGGATCGGGAACATCACGAGCGACCCCTGCACCGACACCAGCGAGCGAAGGCCGGTGTCGCCGGCCTCAAGCTCCGCGCAGACGAGCCCGTAGGCGGTCGGCGAGGCACCGGCGCAGCCGTGGCCCTCCAGGTGCATCCCGAGCACGCCCAGCTCGCCGAAGCGCCGCGCCAGCTCGCTGCTCGGCAGCTCGCCGTCCTCGAACCACTGCGGCACGTCCGGCAGCAGCTCTCTCTGCACGAACGCGCGGACGGTGTCGCGCAGCATCCGCTCCTCGTCGAGCAGGTCGGCGTCGAGGCCGAGGATGTCGTTGGCGGGCAGGGTCGGGGTGCGCGGGACGACGGCGCTCATCTGGACTCCTTCGCGAAGATGCGGGTGACGGTCTCGGCGACGCAGACGGGCTTCGTCCCGCCTTCGCGCTCGACGGTGACGC
>DATIOB010000544.1:0-1657 GCA_035473605.1 Conexibacter sp. | reverse complement strand
CTGCTCGCGCCGCACCAGACGGGCGGGTGTAATTCAGTGAGCCCGCGCGGCATGAAGCCGATCGACCCCGCCGTCTGGGCGCATCTGGAGCACAACGTGATCGAGGTCGCGCCGCTGGCCTTCATGCGCGGCCGCACGCTCAACGACTCCTTCATCATCCTCGACGAGGCGCAGAACACGACGCCCGAGCAGATGAAGATGTTCCTGACGCGCCTGGGCTTCAACTCGAAGATCGTCGTGACCGGCGATGTGACGCAGATCGACCTGCCCAACGACCAGCGCTCGGGCCTGGTCACCGTCGGCGAGATCCTCAGCGACGTGAGAGGGATCGACTTCGTCCGCTTCGGCGGCGAGGACGTGGTGCGCCACAAGCTCGTGCAGCGGATCGTCGAGGCGTACGACGAGCATCAGCAGCGGCTCACGCCCGAGCTCAGGTCGGCGTCGGACCGCCGCTCCGCGTAGTCTGCGACAGATGCTTGAAGTCGAGGTCATCGGGCTCGATGACGCCGAGATCGACGGGCTGACCGCGATCGACGTCGAGGAGCTGTGCGGGTTGGCGTTCTCCTCAGCGGGGATCGAGGACGGCCACGTCGCCGTCGCGTTCGTCGACGCCGACACGATCCGCGTGCTCAACCGCGACCACCGCGGCAAGGACAAGCCGACCGACGTGCTGTCGTTCCCGATCGACGGCGAGGACGGCTGGGATCAGATCCCGGCCGACCAGCGCGAGCTCGGCGACGTCGTCATCTGCCCGCCGCACACCGAGGACCTCAGCGAGGCGGTCGTGCACGGCGCCCTGCACCTGACCGGCATGGACCACGAGGTCGACGAGGGCGAGATGCTCGCGCTCCAGGCCGAGCTGCTGCGATGGATTCAACCGTGATGCGGAATCCGCGGCTTGCGGCTCGCTCTTCCCTGCCAAGGAGGCTCTGATGCTGGGCGCTGACGCCAGAACCCGCAGCGGCTTCGTCGTGCTCGCCGGCCGCCCGAACGTCGGCAAGTCGACGCTCACGAACGCGATCGTCGGCGCGAAGGTCGCGATCGTCTCCGACAAGCCGCAGACGACCCGCCGCGCGATCCGCGGCGTGCGCACGACGCCCGACCACCAGCTCGTGCTCGTCGACCTGCCGGGCGTGCAGCGCCCGCGCGACGTGCTGACCGAGCGGATGCAGCGGCGCGTCGAGAGCGAGCTGCGCGACGCCGACGTCGCGCTGATGCTGATCAACGCCGAGCAGGGGATCGGCCCGGGCGACCGCTTCATCGCCCAGCTGCTGAGAGCGGCCCCGCTGCCGGTCGTGATCGCGGTCAACAAGATCGACCGCTGCAGCAAGCACCAGACCGCGATCGTCCTGCAGGCGACGGCCGACCTCGAGGTCGCCGACGAGATCTTCCCGATCTCCGCCAGCGGCGGCCAGGGCGTGCAGACGCTCGTCGACCACCTCGCGTCGATGCTGCCGGAGGGACCGTTCTTCTTCCCGCCCGAGGACAGATCCGACCAGGCCGAGCACGTGCTGCTGGCCGAGCTGGTGCGCGAGCAGGTGCTGCGCCGCACGCGCCAGGAGGTCCCGCACGCCGTCGAGGTCGAGGTCGAGGAGATCGACGAGCGGCGCGAGGGCTTGATCGCCGTGCGCGCCGTCATGTGGGTCGAGGCCGACTC
>DATIOB010000543.1:0-10340 GCA_035473605.1 Conexibacter sp. | reverse complement strand
AAAAGTCCGCCTCATGCGCGTGAGCAAACACCCCTTTCAACGCCAGCTCGGACTCGTCACGCTCAAGTCCAGTTACATTCCCGACGCCGTGCGCAAGATGGCGCAAATGATTCGTGAAGAGTTGCAGTCGCCTTCCTCGTTGCGGTAGAAGAGCCGTCGCTGTAGTGCTGCGGAGCGTCGACGTGCGTGCCGCTGTGCGCCCCGAGGTGCCAGCGCGTGACGTTGCAGTGGTCGCCGCCGGCGAGCGTCTCGACCTCGATCCGCCGCGGCGCCATCCCCCACGTCAGCGTCGCCTCGCCGAGCGGGATCGAGATGTCGATCAACCCGCCCGCGCCGCCGCCCGCGCCCGCGCCCGCGCCGCCCGCCGGCACGATCACGACGCGCGCCGGCGCCGCCTCGGCGGCCAGCCGCAGCGGCGGGCAGATCAGCTCGACGAGCCCGGCGGACACCGCGCTCAGGTCGACCGACTCGATCAGCGCGACGTCGGCGCCGTTGAGGATCCGGTGCGCGTCGAAGGTCGCCTCGCGAGCCGGCGACTCGACCGTCAGGTAGTCGACCCCGAGCAGCCGCACGCCGCGCTGCACCAGCAGCGCGGCGGCGTCGGGCGCGACGCCGACCCACGCCTCGGCCTTCTCCGGCGAGTGCAGGACGGTCTCCGAGTTGCGCGTGCGCAGCAGCACGCGCGATTCGTCGCCGAGGCCGGCGCGCAGGAGATCCTCCGCGCGCACGTCCTCGCCCTCGACCCCCGAAAGGTCGAGCACCCGCGCCGGCCCGACGAACAGCTCCAGCGGCAGCGCGTCGATCGCGAGACCGTCGGCGACGGTGTGCAGCGGCGCCTCGACGTGCGTGCCGGCATGCGCGCCGAGCGTCCAGCGCGTGACGTTGTAGTCGTCGCCGGCGGCGAGCGAGAACGGGCGCTCGACGGTCGGCCGGCGGCCGCCGTGGAGCATCTCGGCGTGGATCTCGAGGCTCGCGTCGATCATCGGTCGAGCAGCCGTGCGGGGTTGTGAATCAGCATCTCGTCGAGCTGCGCGTCGGGGACGCCGCGCTTGCGCAGCGTCGGCACGATCCGCCGCAGCAGGTGCTCGTAGCCCATCCCGCCGTAGGCGCGCAGCTGGCTCTTGGTCCAGACCGAGCAGCCGAGCACGATCTGCCCCGCCAGCCCCGCCTCCAGCAGCGCAAGGGTGCCGGCGAGGCGCTCGCCGTCGGTCGGGTCGCCGTAGCCGTCGCGGTAGTAGGCCTCGTTGCCGAAGCAGATCTCCAGCACCGCGCCCGCGGCCGCGAGCCCCTTCAAGTACGACACGTCGAGGAACTCGTCGACGTTGCCGAAGATCACCTGCCCCGGCGGGCAGCCGACCGCGGCCAGCTCGTCGAGCACCCACGGCCCTCGCCGGGCGGCCGGGTCCAGCCGCACGGTGACGGCGGCGCCGGTCGCGGCGGCGGCGCGGCCGGCGGCGCGCAGCGCGGTCAGCTCGCCGGCCGTGACCGGCTCGCTCGTACCGAGGAGCCCGAGCAGGCCGGCGCGGAAGTCGCAGCCGTCGTAGGAGACCGTCAGCGCGCGCTCGAACTCCTGAACCAGCTCGCTCTCCGACAGCGCGGAGACGCGCTCCGGATGCGGCCGGTCGAGGTAGACCCCGACGCCGGCGATCACGTGCATGCCGCTCGCCCGCGCGATCGCGGGCAGCCGCGCCGGGTCGGCGCCGAGCCCCCAGCAGGTCAGGTCGACGACCGCCCGCTGCCCCTCGGCGTACGCCCGCGCCAGCTCCGCGGCGGCGAGCGACGCGTCGTCGAGCACGAGGTTGTCCTCCAGCGCGAGCAGGTTCCAGCGCACGAACCCGAGGTTCTCGAGCGTCACCAGCGGCGGCTCCGGCAGCGGCTCGCGCGCCGGCGCGTGCAGGATGCGCGCGTCGCTCAGCAGGTGGTCGTGCATCGAGGCGACGCCGAGCGACGCCGCCTCGATCGGCCCCAGGACGGTCTCGATCACGCCGCGGCGAGCTTCGACGCCGACGGCGCGTCGGTGCCAGCGGCCGGCGGCACCACGTCGGCGAGCACGTGGATCGCCGCCGGGACCGCGCAGGCGATCTCGATCTCGCAGCCGGGCGCGACGGAGGCCGGCGCGACGTCCGGCGGGATCGACGCGACCAGCTCGCCGAGCGTCGGGTGGACGCACTCGACGCGGTAGCGCGTGCCCTGGAACGAGGTCGTCCGCACCGCCGCTCTGATGCGCGGCGCCTGCGGGTGGGCGCGCTCGCCGAGCGTCAGCTCCTCCGGCCGCACGATCGCGGTGCCGGCGCGCGCGCCGACCTCGGCCTCGAAGCCGAGCAGACGCCCCTCGCCGACCGGCAGCAGGTTCGCCTCGCCGAGGAAGCGGGCGGCGAACAGCGTCGCCGGTCTGCGGTAGAGCACCTCCGGCGCGTCGAGCTGCTCGACGTGGCCGTCGCGCATGATCGCGACGCGGTCCGACATCGTCAGCGCCTCGGTCTGGTCGTGCGTGACGGCGACCGTCGTGACGCCGACCGAGGCCTGGATCCGCTTGATCTCGATCTGCATCGTCTCGCGCAGCTGCTTGTCGAGCGCGGCCATCGGCTCGTCGAGCAGCAGCACGCTCGGCTCCGGCGCCAGGGCGCGGGCGAGCGCGACGCGCTGCTGCTGGCCGCCCGAGAGCGAGCGCACGCCGCGGTCGATCATCCCGGGCAGGTGGACGAGGTCGAGCATCCGCTCGGCGATCTCGCGCCGCTTGCCCTTCGAGATGCCGCGCGTGCGCAGCGGGAAGCCGACGTTGTCGCCGACGGTCATGTGCGGGAAGAGCGCGTACGACTGGAAGACGAGGCCGATGTCGCGGTCGTGCGGCGGCCGCTTCTCGACCGGCTCGCCGTCGAAGCGGACGTGACCGCCGCTCGTTCTGATCAGGCCCGCGATCACGTTCAGCGTCGTCGTCTTGCCCGAGCCCGACGGGCCCAGCAGTGTGACGAACTCGCCGGGCGCGACGTCGAGCGAGATGCCGTGCAGGATCTCGTTGCCGCCGAGCTCGACGCGCACGTCCTCCAATGTCAGCCGGACGCTCATGCCGTTCCTCCGTTTCGGGTTCCGGCACGTCGGCCGATCAGTGTTGCGAGGCCGAGCACCACGATCGCGAGCAGCGTGATCGAGGTGGAGACGGCCGACAGGGTCGGGGCGATCGCCTCGTTGGCGGAGCGGTACAGCTGCTGCGCGATCGTGACCTGGTCGATCGGCGCGAGGAAGATCGCCAGCACCGCCTCGTCGAAGCAGGTCGCGAAGGCGAACAGGCCGCCGGCGAGGATCGCCGGGCGCACGAGCGGCAGCTCGATCCGCCAGACGACCGTCGGCCAGCGTGCGCCGAGCGTCGAGGCGGCGCTCGCCAGCCGCGGGTCGACGCCCGAGAGCGCGCCCGAGACGACGATGTAGACGAGCGGGAAGGTGATCAGCGCCTGCGCGAGGATCAGCGGCACGATCGTCTCGCTCAGCCCGGCGGGCAGGTCGAGGAAGACGTTGTACATCCCGAGCGCGTAGGAGACGTACGGGATCGCCATCGGCAGGATGAAGAGGCTGCGCACGAGCGCGCCGCCGCGTCCGAGCGTCAGGCGCCGCATCCCCAGCGCCGCCGCCGTCCCGACGGTCGTCGCCAGCAGCGCCGCGAAGAAGCTGATCTTCAGCGACACCTTCAGCGGATCGGTCCACGTCGGGTCGGCGATCATTCTGTCGTACCACTGCAGCGAGAACCCTCTCGGCGGGAACTCCAGCAGCATCCCGGAGGTCCACGAGGTCGGCACGATCACCAGCAGCGGCAGCAGCAGGAAGACGACCAGCAGCGCGCCGATCGCGAGGAAGGGAAGGCGGCCGAACCCGAGTCCGGCCCGCAGCTCAGCGCGCATCAGCTTCTCCCCCAGTGCTTGCTGACGCCGAAGACGCGGTCGGCGATCGCGTAGAAGATCACGATCACCAGCACCAGCAGCACCGACATCGCCGCCGCGACCGAGGTCTGGCCGGGCAGGTTGAACTTGCCGCCGATCACGCCGGCGACCATCGAGCCGGTCGGGGAACCGAGCATCTCGGGCGTGACGTAGAAGCCGAGCGACATGATGAAGACGAGCACCCCGGCGGCGAGCATGCCGGCGCGCAGCTGCGGCAGCACGACACTGCGCAGGATCAGGAACGGCTTGGCGCCGAGCACGCGCGCGGCGCGCACCTGCAGCGGGTCGAGCTGCAGCAGCGAGGCGTAGACCGGCAGCACGACGAACGGCAGCATCACGTGGACCATCGCCGGATAGGAGGCGAAGTTGGTCTGGTAGATGTCGAGCGGTCTGTCGCGCAGCCCGACGGCGTTGAGCGCGTCGAACAGCGGCCCTCTCGGGAAGTAGAGGATCATCCAGCCGTAGGTGCGGACCAGCAGCGAGGTCCAGAAGAGCGTGATCAGCGCGACCAGCATCACGACCGCGATCCAGCGCGGCGCGACGGCCATCGCGAGCGCGTAGATCGTGCCGAGCAGCATCGCGAACGCGGTCACGATCGCGGCGAGCACGAAGGTGCGCGGGATCGAGTCGGTGAAGACCGTGTCCTCGAAGGCGCGCGAGAAGCCGGACTCCTTCGAGGCCTCGAAGATCAGGTAGACGACCGGCACGAACAGCAGCAGGAAGAGGAAGACGAGCGGCGGCGCGAGCAGCCACACGACCCCGCTGCCGCCGAACGCCCCGCGCAGCCGCGAGGACGCACGGCGCGCGGGCGCCGGCAGCGGCTGCACGGGGTGTGAACGGACAGACATGGTGCGAGCGGCTACCTACGAGAACAGCTTCTGGTTGTCGGCGGCGAGCATCTCGAAGACCTCCGACAGGTACTTGTCGGTCGGCATCACGGTGTCGCGGCCGGGGGCGTTCGGGAGGCTTCTGATCTCCTCCGGCGTCATGTCGTCGAAGGCCGCTCTGACGGGCGGGCCGTAGTTGGTGATGCGCGCGAACTCGGCGGCGCGCTCCGGCTGCGCGCACCAGCCGGCGAGCGCCTGCACCGCATCGAGGTTAGGTGCATCGGGCATGACGGCCATGTTGTTGAGCGAGAGGAGCGGGAGCGTCCAGTCGATCGTGACGTCGAGGCCCTGTCTTCTGGCGCCGGCGAAGATCCCGTTCGGCGCGAACGCGACCGCGACCGTGCCGGAGGAGAGGAACTGCTGGATCTGCGGATATGCCTCGTAGAAGACCATGTCGTCCCAGATCGACTTGATCTTCGCGTTGGCCCGCTCGACGTCGAGCGGGTAGAGGTCCTCGGGCGTGACGCCGTCGGCCAGCAGGGCCGCTTCGCGCGTGCCCTCGAAGTAGTATCTGTTGGGCCAGGCGCGCTTCCCGGGGAACTTTCTCGTGTCGAAGAAGTCGGCCCAGCCGGCCATCTCCTCGTCCCAGGTGCCGGTGATGTAGCCCGGCACGTAGCCCATGTAGAACGACTGGAACGACGACTTCGCGACCTCGGGCGGCAGCAGGTCCTCGGTCATCTCCAGCGTCGGCAGCGGCTTTCTGCCGCCGTCGGCCAGGATCACCATGTAGCCGCTGGAGTGAACCGCGTCCCATCTCGACGGGACCTTGCCGAGCAGCATGTCGTCGCCGAGCGAGCCGGGGATGTCGACCGTCCGGATCTTGACGCCGGTGCGCTCGGTGAAGGAGTCCCAGAAGGCGGCCTTGCGGGCCTCCTCGGTCGTGCCGCCGAACGAGCCGATGATGACCTCGTCCGATCTGATCGCGTCGATCAGTCTGGTCAGCTCAGGTGGCTCGGTCGATGCTCTGGCCGCCGACGTCGCGGCCGTGGTCGCGCCACCGTCGTCACTGCTCCCGCACGCGGCGAGCACGCCCGGGAGCGCGAGCACTCCAAGGGTCGCGCTTCCGCGCTTGAGCAACGTGCGACGAGAGAGCTCGCCGTTCCACCGCTGCGTCTGATCGTCCATGTACCTGCCTCCTGTTGGCAAAGCGAGTCCGTCAGGTCTGCTGGGGGGCGAGGGCGACCGCGTGACTCTCGCGACGTTCGATGTGACGTCTGGGATCCATTTGCTGTGTCCGTGGATCCAAGTTGGTGGAACCGTAACGGGGTCCAGGTCGAGCGTCAAGGCTTCGCGACGATTCTCAGCCCCGCGGTATATGGACATCATGCACAAATGGATCCTCTTACAGGGTTTTTGTATCCTCGCTCGATGGAGCTTCCCCCTGACCTGACCGCCGCCGAACAGGAGCTGCTCGCGCGCGCGGAGAAGCTGCTCGCCGCCCGCCACGAGGCGGGCCGCCACGAGGTTGCGGCCGCGTTGCGCACGCGCGCGGGCGCCGTGCACGTCGGCCTGCACGTCGACGGCTCGGCGCGCCGCAGCGGCATCTGCGCCGAAGGGATGGCGCTCGGCGCCGCCGCGGCTGCCGGCGACCTCGACGTCGAGACGGTCGTCGCGGTCCACTTCAAGCCCGCCGGCGTGCTGCGCGTGATCAGCCCCTGCGGCGTCTGCCGCGAGCTGCTGGCCGACTACTGCCCCGACGCCACCGTGCTCGTCCATGACGACGGCGTCGTCGAGCGCGCGACCGTGCGCGAGCTGCTGCCCGCCAAGACGATCCGGCGCTGGTAAGCGGGCGCGCCGCCGCGCGGCGGCCAGCGCGGACGCGCCCGGCGCGTCTACGCGCGCGCCCCCAGCCCGAGGATCCGCGCCATGTTGCCGCCCTCGATCAGCGCGCGGTCGGCCGGGTCCTCGATCGCCTTGCCGATCTTCATCCGCTCCAGGTCGAAGTCGTGGCCGGGCCACTCGGTCCCCATCACGATCTTGCGCGGACCCACGCGCGCGTAGGCGCGCCGCACGTCGGCCAGCAGCGTCGCCGAGGTCTCGAGCAGGATGTGGTCGTGGCGCTCGGCGACGATGATCGCCTCCGGCACGTTCCAGACCGCGCCCATGTGGGCGATGATCGTCGGCACCTCGGGGAAGCCCTTCGCGATCTCCTCGATCGCGAACGGGGCGCAGAAGGAGTCGTCGAGCGCATTGATCAGGACCGCCAGCCCGTGCTCGCGGCAGCGCGCGAAGACCGGGTCGAGCAGGCCGTGGTCGGCGACGTGGTAGCCGTGCATCGACGGATGCAGCTTCAGCCCCGAGAGCCCCGCCTCGGCGATCCTGTCGATCGTCTCCAGCGCGTCGTCGTCCTGCGGCAGCACCTGGCCGAAGCCGAAGAGGCGGTCGGGATGGTCGGCGACCAGTCTCGCGATGAAGTCGTTCTCGATCCGCTGCGCGAGCGAGCAGACCATCGCCATGTCGACGTCGGCGGCGTCCATCCGCTCGATCAGGCGCGAGGGGTCGAACGGTCTGTGCGGGGGCGGCGGCTCGCCCGGCTTGGCGCCGGTCAGGTAGTCGGAGCGCCCGCGCACGTTCTGCGCGGTGTTGTAGGCGTCGATGATCATGTGGTCCTCCTAGATCTCGTGGACGACCTCGCCGCCCACGATCGTCTTCAGCACGCGGCCGTCGCGGCACGCCTCGGGCGGCGCGCGCAGCGGGTCGACGTCGAGCACGGCGAGGTCGGCCTCGCAGCCGGGCGCGAGGCGGCCGGTGCGCGGCATGCCGGTGATCGCGGCCGCGCCGGTCGTGTAGAGCGCCAGCGCCTGCTCGGCGCTGACCGCTTCCTGCACACCCACCGGCCCGTCGACGCCGTCGACCGTGCGCGCCTGCATCTGCCACAGCGCGAACAGCGGCGCCAGCGCCTCCCCCGGTCCGTCGGAGCCGCCGCCGACCGTCACCCCGGCCTCCAGCCAGCTTCGGAACGGGTGCGCGCGGCCGATCGCCTCGGCGCCGAAGCGCTCGATCAGCCCGCGCCCGAACGACCACTGCAGCGGCGCCTGCGTCGCGACCAGCACGCCCAGCTCGCGCGTGCGCCTGATCGCCTCCGCCGACGGCCACAGGTAGGCGTGGATCAAGGTGAAGCCGAGCGGCGCGATCGGGCCGTGGGCGGCGTCGGCGGCGGCGTAGGCGTCGAGCACGACGTCGATCGCGGCGTCGCCGACGCAGTGGACGCCGAGCCCGCGGCCGTTGGCCGCGCACCACTGCGCGTAGGCGTGCAGCCCCTCGCGCGAGGTCGTGAGGTTGCCGTGGTAGCCGTCGGTGCCGGGCCACGGCGCGTGCAGCAGCGCGGTCGCCAGCGATCCGCCGCCGTCGCCGAACAGCTTCAGCGGCCCGACGCGAAGCAGCGGCTCGTCGCGGTCGAGGTCGACGCCGGCCGCGGCGAAGGCGGCGATCCGCTGCGCCGGATCGACCTCGCCGTCGCCGAGCGGCATCATCGTCGTGCGCACCTTCAGCTCGCCGGCCGCCAGCGACGCCTCGTAGGCGAGCATCTCCTCCGGCAGCAGGGCCGGATCGCAGATCGAGGTGATCCCGACGGCGTGGAAGGTCGGCTGGATCGCGCGCAGCCAGCGCATGCGGTCGGCGACGGTCGCCTCCGGCAGCAGCCGCTCGACCAGCTCGGCCGCAGGCCGCTCGACCAGCAGCCCGGTCGCCTCGCCGTCGCTGTCGCGCTCGATCACGCCGCCGGGCGGGTCGGGCGTCTCGCGACCGATCCCGGCGGCGGCGAGCGCGGCGCTGTTGACGAGCGCGTCGTGGGCGCGGCGGTCGAGGAAGAGCGGACGGCCGCCGGCGGCTTCGTCCAGCTCCGCGCGCGTCGGGAACCGTCTCTCTTCGAGCCGCTCGGCATCGACGCCGGCGCTGCCGACGATCCAGGGATCGTCGGGCCGCTGCGCCGCGAAGACGCGAATGCGCTCCAGCAGCTCGGCGACCGAGGCCGAGCCGGCCAGCTCGACGCGGTCGCGGTCGCGCCCGCCCCACAGCATGTGCACGTGCGAGTCGATCAGCCCCGGCACGACGGTTCCCGGCAGCGGCTGCGCCGCGGTGCCCGCCGGCAGCGCCGCGGCCGCCTCCGCGCGGCTGCCCCATCCGACGACGCGGCCGCCGTCGAGCGCCAGCGCCTCGACGCGCGGGCGGCGCGGGTCCATCGTCACGATCTCGCCGGTCAGCAGCTGCGGTCCGCTCATGGGTGTGGTTCAGCTCCCAGTGGTTCGAGTTGCGAGTCCGATCTGACGGCGCGCAGCGGGCGCGCGCCGGGGGTCAGCAGCAGCACGGCGCCGATCAGCGCCGCGGCCGCCGCCGACCAGAAGGTCAGCCCCGTCGAGCTGAGCCCGACGAGCGCGCCGCCGATCACGGCGCCGGCGCCGAAGCCCATGTCCATGAACGCCATGAACGTGCCGAGCCCGACGCCGCGGTCGGCGGCGGCGACGCGCGTCGTGACAAGCAGGCCGAGGGCGGGATAGAGCAGCGCGTAGCCGCAGCCGACCAGCGCCGCTCCGCCGGCCGCCGCCGGGAAGCCGTCGGCGAGCGCGAAGAGGACCCAGCCGGCGCCGACGAAGGCGGTCGCCAGCAGGGCGCAGAGGTAGGGCCCGACGCGGTCGACGAGCCAGACGGCGCCGAGCCGCGCCGCGAAGGTGACGGCGGCGAAGACGGTGAAGATCGATGCCGCGCCGCCGAGCTGCGCGCCCTCCGGCACGCCGCGGTCGACGAGGTGGATGACGCCGAAGGCGCCCATGATCCCCTCGCCGTAGAGCGCCAGCGCGATCACCGCCCCCGGCCGCAGCGCCGCGCGCGGGATCTGCGGCAGCAGGCGGCGCCATCCCGCCTCGCCGAGCGCCTCCGACGGCGGCGCCGCCGCTCTGCGCGGCGCCGGCGCGAAGATCAGCAGCGCGCCGGCGGCGAGGCCGGCCGCGGTGCAGAAGATCCAGACGGCGCTGTAGCCGTGGTCGACGCGCAGTGACTCGCCGATCAGCGGGCCGAGGCCGAGGCCGAGCCAGATCGACATCCCGAAGGCGCCGAGGGCGCGGCCGCGGTGCTCGGGCGGCGCGCGGTCGATCACCCACGCCATCGAGGCGATCGACAGCAGCGCCTCGCCGAGCCCGACCGCCAGCCGCGCGACGATCACCAGCGGCAGCAGCTCGGGCGCCAGCAGCAGCGCAGCGCCGGCGCCCATCACGAGCGAGCCGAGCAGCGCGGCGACGCGACGGCCGCGGCGGTCGCCGAAGGCGCCGGCCGACGGTCGCAGCACGATCGCCACGAGCGCGGTGATGCCGGTGACGATCCCGACCTCCAGCGCGTTGCCGCCCAGCTCGTCGTGGACGAACAGCGGCAGCACCGGCGTCGTCGCGCCGATCGAGAGGAAGGAGAGCGCGGAGGAGCCGAACAGCAGCCAGAAGACGCCGTCGAGCGCGCGCCTGGGCGGCGCCGCGGGGCCGGGTGCGCCGGAGCCGCCGGGCGCTGGTGCTGGCGCGCCCGGGGCGAGCCCCTC
>DATIOB010000542.1:0-9932 GCA_035473605.1 Conexibacter sp. | reverse complement strand
TCCGGCGCCTTGCCCATCACGAACGGTGCCCGCGTCATCGATTCGACGCCGCCGGCAATCGCGAAATCGATCTCGCCGGCGCGGATGGCGCGGCCGGCGGCGCCGACCGCATCGAGGCCGGACGCACAGAGACGGTTCAGCGTCTGGCCGGGAACCGAGTCCGGCATCCCCGCCAGCAGCAGCGCCATCCGCGCGACGTTGCGGTTGTCCTCGCCGGCCTGGTTGGCGCAGCCGAAATAGACCTCATCGATCTGCGACCAGTCGAGGTTGGGATGCCGCGCCATCAGCGCCTTGATCGGGGCGGCGGCGAGGTCGTCGGGCCGCACGCTCGCGAGCGCGCCGCCGTAGCGGCCGATCGGGGTGCGGACTCCGGTGACGAGATAGGCGTCGGGCACAGCTGCTCCTCGGGAGGTGGGACGGTCTCGTCGCACAGCCTACCGATCGGTAGCTCATCAGCTACCGATCGGTCGGTTGCTTTGCTATCGTGTCGGCGACCCGGCTCTCAGGAGGAGCATCTCGATGACCGCCCAACCCGCCGTTCGAAGCACGCCGCAGGAGCTCTTCGAGCACCATCTCCCGACGCTGCAGGGCGCGCTCGACGCGATCGCGCAGCGCGGCTACTGGAGCCCCTTCGCCGAGCACGTGAAGGCGTACGGCGAAGAGGCGCCCGCCGCCGGCAGAGCGGCCTTCGACGCCCAGCTCGGCGCGCCCTTCGCGCTCGACCAGCCGTCCAGCGGCCGCCGCGTCGGCAGCGAGCGCTCGCCGTACGGCTTCGAGCTCGGCATCACGTACCCGCACGCGAGCGCCGACCAGCTGCTCGACGCCGCCGCCGCGGCGCTGCCGTCGTGGCGCGACGCCGGCGTGCAGGGGCGCACCGGCGTCGTGCTGGAGCTGCTGGAGCGCATCAACGCGCGCTCCTTCGAGCTCGCGCACGCCGTCATGCACACGACCGGACAGGCGTTCCCGATGGCCTTCCAGGCCGGCGGCCCGCACGCGCAGGACCGCGCGCTGGAGGCGGTCGCCTACGCCTACGAGGCGATGTCCGCCGTGCCGGAGACGGCGCTGTGGGAGAAGCCGCAGGGCAAGCGCCCGCCGCTGCGGATGCAGAAGCGCTTCACCGTCGTCGGCCGCGGCGTCGGGCTGCTGTTCGGCTGCAACACCTTCCCGACCTGGAACGGCTACCCCGGCCTCTTCGCCAGCCTCGCGACCGGCAACCCCGTGATCGTGAAGCCGAGCCGCCGCGCGATCCTGCCGCTCGCGATCACCGTCGCGATCGCGCGCGAGGTGCTCGCCGAGGCGGGCCTCGACCCGAACGTCGTGACGCTCGCCGTCGACGCCGACGGCGAGCGTCTCGCGGGGCCGCTGTCGCAGCGCAAGGAGGTGCGGATCATCGACTTCACCGGCTCGACCGCGTTCGGCGACCAGCTCGAGGCCGAGTCCTCCCACGCCGTCGTCTTCACCGAGAAGGCCGGCGTCAACTGCGTCGTCGTCGACTCGACCGACGACTACAGGGGGCTGCTCGGCAACCTCGCCTTCACGCTCTCGCTCTACAGCGGGCAGATGTGCACGACGACGCAGAACGTCTACGTCCCGCGCGACGGGATCGAGACCGACGCCGGCCACAGGTCGTTCGAGCAGTTCGGCAAGGATCTCGCGGCCGCGATCGAAGGGCCGCTGGGCGACCCCGCGCGCGCGACCGGGATCCTCGGCGCGATCGTCAACGACGACGTCCGCACGCGCCTGGAGCGAGCCGGCGAGCTGGGCGAGCTGGTGCTCGCCTCGACAGCCGTCGAGCACCCCGAGTTCCCCGACGCGGTCGTGCGCACGCCCGCGCTCGTCGCCGTCGACGGCCCCGCCGCGGCCGCCGCGCAGGAGGAGCAGTTCGGCCCGATCACGCTGCTGGTGCCGACCGCCTCCACGCAGGAGAGCCTCGACGCCTGGCAGGCGACCGTCGCCGCGCACGGCGCGCTGACGGCCGGCGTCTACACGACCGACGAGGCCGTCGTCGAGGCCGCCGAGCGGGTTGCGCTCGACGTCGGCGTGGCGCTGTCGCTGAACCTCACCGGCGGCGTCTTCGTCAACCAGTCGGCGGCGTTCTCCGACTTCCACGGCACCGGCCTCAACCCGGCCGCGAACGCGTCGCTGTCGGACCTCGCCTTCGTGACGCCGCGCTTCCACGTCGTGCAGTCGCGCCGCCACGTCGCCGAGGAGGCGCAGGGCTGATGTACGGCGTGCCCGAGCAGCACGAGGGCGACGGCGCCGGCGAGCCCGCTGAGCTGCGGGCGGCGTTCGAGGCGGCCGTCGCGGGGGAGGAGCGGATCGAGCCGCGCGACTGGATGCCGGAGGCGTACCGCAGGACGCTGGTGCGGCAGATCGCCCAGCACGCCCACTCCGAGATCATCGGGATGCAGCCGGAGGGCAACTGGATCACGCGCGCGCCGTCGCTCAAGCGCAAGGCGATCCTGCTCGCGAAGGTGCAGGACGAGGCCGGCCACGGCCTCTACCTCTACAGCGCTGCCGAGACGCTCGGCGTCAGTCGCGAGGACCTCACCGAGGCGCTCGCGCAGGGCCGCCAGAAGTACTCCTCGATCTTCAACTACCCGACGCTCTCATGGGCCGACATGGGCGCGATCGGGTGGCTGGTCGACGGTGCCGCGATCACCAACCAGGTGCCGATCACGCGCTGCTCCTACGGGCCGTACGCGCGTGCGATGGTGCGGATCTGCAAGGAGGAGAGCTTCCACCAGCGGCAGGGCTACGAGATCCTCCACACGCTCTCGCACGGCTCGCCGGAGCAGCACGCGATGGCGCAGGACGCCGTCGACCGCTGGTGGTGGCCGTCGGTGATGATGTTCGGCCCCGCCGACGACGCCTCGCCGCACTCGGCGCAGTCGATGGCGTGGAAGATCAAGCGCTTCTCCAACGACGAGCTGCGCCAGCGCTTCGTCGACATCTGCGTGCCGCAGGCGCAGTCGCTCGGCCTGACGCTGCCGGATCCCGACCTGCGCTGGAACGAGCAGCGCGGCAGATACGACTTCGGCGCGATCGACTGGGACGAGTTCTGGACCGTCGTCAGAGGCGACGGGCCGTGCAACCGCCAGCGCGTCGAGCACCGCCGCCGCGCGCACGAGCAGGGCCGCTGGGTGCGCGAGGCGGCCGTCGCCTACGCCGAGAAGCAGGCGACGCGGACGGCGGTGGCGGCATGAGAACCGCCAGCCGCCAGTGGCCGCTGTGGGAGGTGTTCGTGCGCGGGCGCCGCGGGCTCTCGCACCAGCACGTCGGCAGCCTCCACGCGCCCGACGCGGAGCTGGCGCTGCGCAACGCGCGCGACGTCTACACGCGCCGTCAGGAGGGCGTCTCGATCTGGGTCGTGCCGAGCGCGAACGTGACCGCCTCCTCGCCCGACGAGCGCGACGCCTTCTTCGACCCGGCCGCCGACAAGGTCTACCGCCACCCGACGTTCTACTACGTGCCGGAGGGGGTGGAGCACCTGTGAGCGCCGTCGCGGCCGACCCCGCCGACGTCGCGGTCTACGCGCTGCGCCTCGGCGACGACGCGCTCGTGCTGGCCCAGCGGCTGTCGCAGTGGTGCTCCAACGCGCCCGAGCTGGAGGAGGACCTGGCGCTGGCGAACGTCGCGCTCGACCTGCTCGGGCAGGCGCGGATGCTGCTCGCGCACGCGGGCGAGCAGGAAGGGAGGGGGCGCTCGGAGGACGACCTCGCCTACCTGCGCGACGAGCGCGGCTTCGTCAACGCCGGCATCGTCGAGCAGCCCAACGGCGACTTCGCCTGCACGATCGCGCGGCAGCTGCTGTTCTCGACCTGGCAGCACGCGCTCTACGAGCGGCTGACGCGGAGCGCCGACGCGACGCTCGCCGCGATCGCCGCAAAGGCCGTCAAGGAGGTCGCCTACCACCGCGACCACGCCGAGCAGTGGACGCTGCGGCTCGGCGACGGGACCGACGAGAGCCGCACGCGCATGCAGGCGGGGCTGGAGCGGATCTGGCCGTACGCCGCCGAGCTGTTCGAGGCCGACGCGCTGACGCTGCGGCTCGTCGCCGCGGGCGTCGCCGTCGACCCGGTGCCGCTGCAGCCGCCGTGGGACGCGCGCGTCGACGCGGTCCTCGGCGCCGCGACGCTCGTGCGCCCGCAGACGAGCTGGCGCCCGACGGGGGGACGCACCGGCGTCCACGGCGAGGCGCTCGGCTTCCTGCTGGCGGAGATGCAGTCGCTGCACCGCTCGCTGCCGGGGGTGACGTGGTGAGCGCCGCCGAGCGGATCCACGCACTCGTCGCCGAGCTGCCCGACCCCGAGATCCCGGTGCTGACGCTCGGCGACCTCGGGATCGTGCGCGGCGTCGACGTCGCCGCCGACGGCCACCCCGTCGTCAGGCTCACGCCGACCTACTCCGGCTGCCCGGCGATCGACCCGATCCGCGCCGACGTCGAGCGCGCCGTGCGCGCGGGCGGCTTCCCCGACGTCGAGGTGCGGCTGGAGCTGGCGCCCGCGTGGAGCACCGACTGGATGAGCGAGGCGGGACGCCGCAAGCTGCGCGACTACGGCATCGCCCCGCCGGCGCGCGGCGCGTCGGCCGCGGGCGGCTGCGCGCTGGTCGCCGGGCCCGTCGTCTGCCCCCGCTGCGGCTCCGCCGACACGCGCGAGATCAGCCGCTTCGGCGCGACGCCGTGCCAGGCGCATCACGCCTGCAACGCGTGCCGTGAGCCGTTCGACCGCTTCAAGGAGATCTGATGGCAGCGACCCACGAGCGCACGAGCACGCGCCACACGCTGCACACGCTGAGGGTCGCGGAGGTCGAGCAGCTGACCGACGACGCCGTCGCGATCACGTTCGAGCTGCCCGAGACGCTGCGCGAGACGTTCGCGTTCGCCGCCGGTCAGCACCTCGCGCTCGTGCGCGACGGCGACGGCGAGGACGGCGGCGTACGCCGCAGCTACTCCGTCTGCGCGCCCGTCGGCGGGCCGCTGCGCGTCGCCGTCAAGCGGATCCCGCATGGGGCCTTCTCGACGTGGGCGCACGCGGGGCTGAGAGCGGGCGACACGCTGCGTGTGCTGCCGCCGGCCGGGCGCTTCGGCCCCGGGCCGCTCGATCCGGCGCGGACGCGCCATTGCGCCGCGGTCGTCGCCGGCAGCGGCATCACGCCCGTGCTGTCGATCGCCGCGAGCCTGCTGGAGCAGGAGCCGGAGAGCCGCTTCACGCTGCTGTACGGCAACCGCACGGTCGCCTCGATCATGTTCCTGGAGGAGCTGGAGGAGCTGAAGAACCGCTTCCCGACGCGGCTGGAGCTGTTCCACGTGCTGTCGCGCGAGCCGCGCGACGCGGAGCTGCTGGAGGGGCGCCTGGACGCTGCGAAGCTGGAGCGCTTCCTCGACCTGCTGCTGCCGGTAGAACAGGTCGACGAGTGGTTCCTGTGCGGTCCGCTGGGGCTGGTCGAGGACGCGCGGCGGACGCTCGCCGCGCGCGGCGTCGAGCCGGCCGCGATCCACCGCGAGCTGTTCCACGCCGAGGGCGTCGCGCCGGTCGCGCGCGCGCTGCTCGCGGGCGAGCAGGCGAGCGGCGCGGCCGTCACGATCGTGCTCGACGGCCGCACCACCGAGCTGACCGTCCCGCGCGACGGGCGCAGCATCCTGGAGGCGACGCTGCTGGTGCGCCCCGACGCGCCGTACGCCTGCAAGGGCGGCGTCTGCGGCACCTGCCGCTGCCGGCTGCTGGAGGGCGAGGTGGAGATCGGCCAGCGCTACGCGCTGGAGGACGACGAGCTCGCCGCGGGCGTGCGGCTGGCGTGCCAGGCCCAGCCGCTCAGCGACCGCGTCGTGCTCGACTTCGATGCCGTCTGAGGAGGACGACGAATGAGCGCAGCACCCTACAGAGTCCCCGAGGCGCCGCCGCAGCCGGCGGTGCTGACGACGCGCGAGGGGATGGTCGTCACCGTGACGATGAACCGCCCGCGCCAGCTGAACGCGCTCTCGGACGAGCTGATGACGGCGCTCGTCGCCGCGATCGCGGAGGCCGACGCCGACCGCGACGTGCGTTGCATCGTGCTGACCGGCTGCGAGCGCGCCTTCGCGGCCGGCGCCGACATCAAGCAGATGGAGGCGACGACGGCGATCGAGTTCGCCTTCAGCGACCGCGTCGAGCAGTGGGACGCGCTGCGCGGCGTCGCGACGCCGCTGATCGCCGCCGTCTCCGGCCACTGCCTCGGCGGCGGCTGCGAGCTGGCGATGACGTGCGACCTGATCGTCGCGTCGGAGACCGCGAGCTTCGGCCAGCCCGAGACCGGGGTCGGGATCATCCCCGGCGCCGGCGGCACGCAGCGGCTCGTGCGCGCGATCGGCAAGGCGAAGGCGATGGACGTGATCCTGACCGGCCGCACGCTGAGCGCGCACGAGGCCGAGCAGGCGGGACTGGTCGCGCGCGTCGTCGCGCGCGAGGCGCTGCAGGCGGAGGCGCAGGCGATGGCGCAGGCGATCGCCGCCCGCGCCCCGATCGCGCAGCGGCTCGCCCGCGAGGCCGCCGACCGCGGCGCCGACATGGGCCTCGCCGACGGCCTCGCCTTCGAGCGCAAGGCGCTCTACCTCGCGTTCGCGTCCGACGACGCGCGCGAGGGACTGACCGCGTTCACCGAGAGCAGGAGGCCGCAGTGGTCCTGGACGTGAAGCACGAAGACGGCCTGCTGGAGCTGACGCTCTCACGGCCGGAGGCGCTCAACGCCTTCACCGTCGAGCTGCACGGCGAGTTGGCCGCCGCGCTGAGGCTCGCGCGCAGAGCCGACGTGCGCGCCGTCGTGCTGACCGGTGCCGGCCGCGCCTTCTGCGCCGGCCAGGACCTGGAGGAGACCCGCACCCAGGGCACGTCCCCGGGTGAGCGGCTGCAGCGCTTCTACAACCCCAACGTGCGCGCGCTGCGGGCGCTGGAGAAGCCCGTCGTGGCGGCCGTCAACGGTGTTGCGGCCGGCGCCGGCGTCGGGCTCGCGCTCGCCTGCGACGTGCGCGTCGCGTCGGAGAAGGCGAGCTTCGTGCCGGCGTTCGTCGCGATCGGGCTGGTGCCCGACGCCGGCACCTCGTGGTTCGCGACGCAGACGCTCGGCTACGCGCGCGCCTTCGAGTGGCTCACCTCCAACCGCAAGCTGCGCGCCGCGGAGGCGCTGGAGTGGGGGCTCGTGCACGAGGTCGCGGAGCCGGAGCGGACGCTGGAGCGGGCGCGCGAGCGGGCCGCGCTGCTGGCCGCCGCGCCCGGCGGCGGCGTCGGCATGACGAAGCGGCTGCTCGCGCACGCCGCCGACGGCGGGCTGGAGCGGCAGCTGGAGCTGGAGCGCCAGCTGCAGCAGGCCGCCAGCGAGGACCCGGCGTACGCGACCGCGGTCGCGTCCTTCCTCGCGAAGGCCGGGTGAGCGGCGCCGTGGACGGCGCGCTGCGCAGCGTCGGCGTCGTCGGCGCCGGCACGATGGGCGCGGGGATCGCGCAGGTGCTGGCGCAGGCCGGCGCCGAGGTCCGCCTGATCGACGTCGACGCCGCCGCGACCGCGCGCGGCGAGCGGCTGATCGAGGCCGACCTCGCGCGCGCGGTGCAGCGCGGGCGGATGGGGGAGCATGAGGCCGCGGCCGTCCGCGCGCGCGTCGTCACCGGCACCGACGTCGCGAGCCTCGCCGGCTGCGAGCTGGTCGTCGAGGCGGTGCCCGAGCGGCTGGAGCTGAAGCGCGACGTGATGCGGCGGCTGGCGCAGGCGTGCGGGGAGCGGACGATCCTCGCGACCAACACCTCGTCGCTGCTGGTCAGCGCGATCGCGGCGACGACGCCGGCGCCCGAGCGCGTCGTCGGCCTGCACTTCTTCAACCCCGCGCCGGCGATGAAGCTCGTCGAGGTCGTGCCGGGCGTGCGCACCGAGGCCGGCGTGCTCGCGCGCGCCGTCGCGGTGGTCGAGGCGGCCGGCAAGCGCCCGATCGTCGCGCGCGACGGGATCGGCTTCGTCGTCAACCGCTGCGCGCGGCCGTTCTACGGGGAGGCGCTGAAGCTGGTCGCGGAGGGCGTCGCGACGGTCGAGCAGGTCGACCGCGTCTGCCGCCTCGGCGGCGGCTTCCGGATGGGCCCGTTCGAGCTGATCGACCTGATCGGCGTCGACGTCAACTTCGAGATCGCGCGCTCGTTCTTCGAGCAGAGCTTCGGCGAGCCGCGCTGGCAGCCGAGCCCGCTGCAGGCCCGGCTCGTCGCCGCCGGGCTGAACGGGCGCAAGAGCCGCCGCGGCTTCTACGACTACGCCGACGGGCCGCACCGCCCGGAGGACCCCGAGCTGCCCCGGGGCGGCGGCGGCGACGGGCGCTACGTCGCGATCGTCGGCGACGGCCCGCTGTCGGAGCTGCTGCGCGCCCGCGCGCGCGCCGCCGGCTTCTCGCTGGAGCCGACGACGACGCCGTGGCTCGTCGTCGACGCCGGCCCGCACCCCTTCGCCGGCTTCGGCTGGGAGGCGCCGTGCGCAGCGCTCTGCGCGGACCGCTCGCTCGCCGCGCGGCGCCAGCGCGGCGCCGCCGGCTTCCACCTGCTCGCGGACGAGCGCGCGCGGCTGGTCGAGCTGACCGCGGGCGACGACACCGCGCCGCAGGCGCTCGCGCGCACGCAGGAGTTCTTCACCGCGCTGGGCCTGCACGCCGAGCAGGTCGGCGACGCGCCCGGGCTCGTGCTCGGCCGGATCGTCGCGCAGCTGGTCAACGAGGCCGCGTTCGCGGTCGCCGAGGGCGTGGCTTCGATCGACGACGTCGACGCTGGCATGACGCTCGGGCTGCGCCATCCGAGAGGACCGGGGGAGTGGAGCCGCGCCGTCGGCCCCGCGCACCTGCGCGCGATCCTCGACGGCCTCTGGGAGGAGCGCCGCGACCCGCGCTACCGGCCCGCGCCGCGGGCCTGACCGCCCGCATCCGGTGGCCCCAGCAGGTCCCACCTGTTGCCGGCGACGTCCAGGAAGACGGCGACGCGCCCGTAGGGCTCTTGACGTGGCGTGGTAACGAATCTCACGCGGGCAGCGCGCATCCTGTCGTACGACGCCTGGAAGTCGGACACGCGCAGGAAGAGCCCGACCCGACCCGCGAACTGCTCGCCGACCGCTTGCGCCTGCCGGTCGCCGTCCGCGCGGGCGAGGAGCAGCGCGGTGGTGGCTCCTGGCGGTCGCACGACGACCCAGCGCTTCGGACGTCCGTCGTTGGTGAGGGAGGGGGAGTCCTCGACGAGCTCGAAGCCGAGGAGGCCGACGAAGAAGCGGATCGCGTCGTCGTAGTCGTCGACGATCAGCGCGAGCTGTTCGATCTGCATCGTCGCCGCCTCAGCCTTCGTCGAGCGGTGGAGGGGGCGGGAGCCGCTTCAGCGGTGTGAACTCGCTGTGCGCCGTGACGGACCCGCTGTTCGGGACGGGTCGCTCGGTGACGCGCAGGCGGCCGCTGCGGGCGACGGGCCAGTCGCCGACCTGCAGCAGCCGGCGGTTCGCGGACGTGGCCGGCAGGACGCGCACGCCCGTGATCGTCCGCACCTCGCGCCGCCGCCGTCGGCTCGTGCCGCGCGCATGGCGCAGCGCGGCGCGATCGAGCCGGTCGAGCGGGAGATCCGGGCGCGCAGCGCGCATGTCTGCGAGATCCGGCAGCGCTGGGAGAAGGCGTCGCTTTCGCCCGCGGCTCCCGGCCGCGATCAGCTGCGCCTTGATGTCGATGCCGTGGACTGAGCCGGGCTCAACGGGTGTCTCGCGGTTGGGCCTCGATGGGATCGCGTCCGTCGCTCTGGTCGACTCGCGCGTTGAGGGATTCGTTCCGCGCAGCTCTACATGTCGGCAGGTCAGGGACGGGGAGTACCGCAAGGAGTACCAAACAGGTGATTTCTCCCCATGGCAAGCGCGTCGTGAGGCCTCTCGGAGGAACGCATGAGTGGGATAGCACAT
>DATIOB010000541.1:0-7580 GCA_035473605.1 Conexibacter sp. | reverse complement strand
CGCGCTGGAGACGGTCCGCCGCCGGCGGCTCGCCGGCGGCCCGCGCAGACTGGACGCCGCGGCGCTGCTGCCGTCGCCGCCTCCGGAGCGGGCGGCATGAGCGGCGAGCGGCAGCACCCCGCGGCCGCGCCGCTCGGCGTCGACGTCGCCGGCGACGCCGAGCTGGCGGAGGCGATCGCGCATCGCGTCGCGGAGCTGGTCGCCGCGCGCGTCGCGCCGCGGCTGATGACGGTGGAGCAGGTCGCCGAGATGCTGCAGGTGCGCAGCGAGTGGGTCTACGAGCACGCCGACGAGCTCGGCGCGCTGCGGCTCGGCGGCGGCAGACGCGGGCGGCTGCGCTTCGACGCCGAGCAGCTGCGCGAGCGGCTGCGTGCGCAGCCGGCCGCCGGCGCCGCGCGCCGCGCGCCGGCCGGAGCAAGGCCGCGCCGCGCGCCGCGGCCGCCCGGCAGTCCGCCGCTGCTGCGCGTCGGGCCGAAGCGATGAGCCCCGCGACCGCTGAACGCGCCGCGCTCGCGAGCGAAGGGAGGGGCGATGCCGCCGCGCGCGACCGGTGAGGCGATCGCGTACGAGCGCGTCGACGGCGGCGTCACCTGGTACGCGCGCTTCCGCGCCGAGGGCAGACGCCGCAGAGTCAAGCTCGGGACCGACCACGAGGGCTGGAACGCGACGCGCGCCGAGAACGCCGTCGCCGAGCTGGTCGAGCAGGTCCGCCGCGGGACCTGGAGAGCGCCCCAGCCGCGCCCGGCGGCGGCCGCGGCCGCCGACCCGTCGTTCCACGCCTTCGCCTCGAGCTGGTTCGCCGACAAGACGCGCGGGCTCAGCCGTCGCACGGTCGAGGACTACGAGTGGCGCCTCTCCAACCACCTGCTGCCGTACTTCCGGGACCACCGCATCTCGGAGATCGACGTGCGCGCCGTCGACGGCTACCGCGCCGCGAAGCTGGCCGAGCGCGACGAGGCGCGCGCGCTCGGCGCCCGCTCGCTGTCCAACGACAGCATCAACGCGACGATCGCGCTGCTGGCGCAGCTGCTCGACGTCGCCGCCGAGCACAAGCTGCCGGTCGAGCAGCCGAACCCGGCGAAGGGTCGCCGGCGGCGGCTCAAGACCCAGCGCGGCCGGCGCACCTTCCTCGAGCCCGACCAGGCGGCCGCGCTGCTCGACGCGGCCGGCCGGCTCGACGCCGCCGGTCCGCTCGACTGGCGGCGGGTGCAGGAGATCCGCGCCGCGACGGCGTCGAACGTCGCGCTCGCGCAGCGCTACGGCGTCAGCGACTCGCTCGTCTCGCGGATCCGCCGCGGGCTCGTCTGGAGAACGGCCGCCGCCGCGCCGGCGCGCCGCGCCGCGATCGCCACGCTGCTGCTCGCCGGCCCGCGGATCGCCGAGCTGTGCGCGCTCGACCGCCGCGACGTCGACCTCTCCAACCGGCGGCTGCTGATCGCCGACGCGAAGACCGACGCCGGCCGCCGCCAGATCGTGCTCAGCGACCTGCTCGCCGACGAGCTGGAGCGCCACCTCGCGCGCGGAGCGGGGGAGGGGCCGCTGTTCGTCAACACGCGCGGCGAGCGCTACACGCCGTCGGGGATCCGCACCGCCGTGCTCGCGCCGGCGGCGGTGCTGGCGACGCAGACGCTGCCGGGGATCCCGTCGATCACCCCGCACACGCTGCGCCGCACCTTCATCTCGCTGCTGCTGGCCGGCGGCGCCGACGTGCCGTGGGTGATGGCGCAGGTCGGCCACACCGACCCGAAGGTGACGCTGCAGATCTACGCGCAGGTGATCCAGTCGCGCCAGCGCGACTACGGCGCGCGGGTCGACCGCATGATCGCCGGCGCGATGCCGAACGGGCCCGGGAACGGGACCAGCGCATGATCCCGTGCCCGTCGCGATCGCCGCACGCGGCCGGTCGATGCACCGCAACCGCCGTTGTGGCGGGGAATCGCAGGAGAGCCTGAGAGGGGACTCGAACCCCTGACCCCCTGTTTACAAGACAGGTGCTCTACCAGCTGAGCTACTCAGGCGGGCTGCCCGAGTCTACGCGCACGGCATGTTCGAGGTTGCCGTGGCCGTTGCGCGACGGCTGGTGCTCGTACGGCTCCGGCGCGGACTCGTCGGCGGGAGCGGGGCGGTTGAGGCGCGCCTCCAGCTCGCCGAGCAGGACGCCGAAGAGCGCGTGGCGCCAGACGGCCTGCCAGAAGGCGCGGCGGCTGCCGGTCAGCACCGGGAGCTGCTTGCGGCCGGGGTGGAAGCGGTCGCTGAGGCGGCCGGCCGGCCAGAGCGCGAGGTGCTCCAGCAGCGCGACCTGGGCGCCGCGCGCCGCCGGCGGGCCGGGCAGGCGGGGCGCCAGCTGCGTGTAGACGGCGCCGAACAGCGCGCCGTTGGCGGCGTGCGCCGCGAAGCCGGGGGCGTACCAGCCGTCGCGCGTGCCGGTGACGAAGCGGCCGAGCAGCTCGACGTCGTCGTAGCGGCTGGCGAAGACGCGCTTGTCGAGCGGCTGCTGCAGCGCCCAGAGGCCGGCGGCGACGCCCCCGGCGAGCGCGCCGCGAAGGGTGCGTCTGCGGTCGATGGCCATCTGCACAGCACCATAGCGCTCCCGCACGCCGGCCTCGCGCGCCTGTGCGCCGCGCGCTCGCGACGCTCGCGCCCGCGACGCCCGCGCCCGCCTGTAACTCCCCTCGGGGGCGAGGGTACGTAACTCCGATGAGCGAGAGAAACAGCGCCCTGCACCGACGTGCTCGCGAACGCGGCGTCAACCCGATCGTCTACTGGGTCGTCCGCGCGTTCTTCCAGCCGTTCTTCCACCTCTACTTCCGGCTGTCGCGCATCGGGCGCGAGCACATCCCGGACGGGCCCGTGATCTTCGCGGCCAACCACCGCAGCTTCCTCGACCCCTTCATCATCGGGACGATGTCGCGGCGGCCGCTGTACTACGTCGCGAAGGAGGAGCTGTTCGCGAAGCGGCTGCAGGCGTGGTTCCTCAACTCGCTCGGCGCCTTCCCCGTCTCGCGCGGCAACGGCGACACCGACACGATCGACACCGCGAAGGCGATCCTCGCGCGCGGCGACTCGGTCCTGATCTTCCCCGAGGGCACGCGCGTGCGCCCGGGACCGCCCGGCAGCGCCAAGCGCGGCGTCGGCCGTCTCGTGCTGGAGACCGGCGTGCCGGTCGTCCCGCTCGCGATCATCGGCACGACCGACGTGCGCAGAGGATGGCGCATACGTCCCCGCAAGATCCGCATCCGCGCCGGCCAGGCGCTGACCTTCCCCAAGGTCGAGAACGCCTCGCGCGAGCTGGCCGCGGCCGTCACCGACCGCATCTGGCCGAACGTGATGCTGCAGTGGGAGTGGCTCGGCGGCCAGACGCCGCTGCGCCGCGCCGCCGTCATCGGCGCCGGCGCCTGGGGCACGACGCTCGCGGTGATGCTGGCGCGCGCCGGCCTCGAGGTCGACCTCGGCACGCGCACGCGCGAGCAGGCCGAGCAGCTGCGGCGCGAGCGCGCCAACGGGCGCTACCTGCCCGGCGTCGAGCTGCCCGAGACCGTCCGCGTCGCGCCCGCCTCCGAGCTGGAGCTGAGCGCCCACGACCTCGTCTGCCTCGCCGTCCCGGCTCGGGCGCTGCCGGCCGCGCTGGCCGCGCACGGCGCCCGCATCCCCGCGCGCGCCGGCGTGCTTGTCGTCTCCAAGGGCCTCGTGCCGCCGCTCGGCTCGCTGCCGTCGGCGTTTGCCGCCGAGCGCGTGCAGGCGCGTTCGGTCGCCGCCCTCGGCGGCCCGTCGCATGCCGCCGACGCGCTCGTCAACGGTGCCTCGATCGTGCTCGCCTCCGCCGACGGCGCCTTCTCGCACGAGCTGGCGACGGTGCTCGGCGCGGCCGGCTTCGACGTCCACGTCACGCGCGACGTCGCCGGTGTCGAGCTGGCCGGCTGCGCGAAGAACGCCGCCGTCCTCGCCGCCTCCGCGGCCGCCGCGACCGCGGGCCCGAACGTCGCCGGCGCCGCCGCCGGCAAGGTCTTCTCCGAGATCGCCCAGCTCGCCCGGCGCAACGGCGCCGAGGCGGAGACGTTCGCCGGCCTCGCCGGCGCCGGCGACCTCGTCGCGACGGTCGTCGCCGACGGCAGCCGCAACCGCCGCGCCGGCGAGCTGCTCGCGCAGGGCCTCAACGCCGACGAGATCGGGCGCGCGCTCGGGCAGGCGGCCGAGTCGGTCGACAGCGTCGCGCTGCTCGCGGCGATGCTGGAGAGAGCGGGCGTGCAGGCGCCGGCGACCGCCGGTCTGGCCGCGCTCGTCGAGGGCCGGATCGAGCCGGAGCAGTGGACCGCCGCCGTCACGCAGCCGTCCGTCCGTCCACGCAAGGCGAAGGCGGCCTAGCGCCGCCGGCGCCGGCCAGGGATACTGCGATGCGGTGTCCGATCCCCCGAGCAGATCCAAGGCGGAGCTCGACCGCGAGTTCTCCGAGCTGTACCGGACCCATCTGCGCGACGTCTACTCGTACTCGTACTACCGCGTCGGCAACCATCACGACGCGGAAGACCTCACCGAGCAGACCTTCCTGCAGGCGTACCGCCACTACGAGCGGGCGCTGCGCGAGTCCGACGGCCGACCGCTGCGGCCGTGGCTCATCCGCATCGCGCACAACCTCGCCGCGAACTTCTACCGTGACCGCGCGCGCAAGCCGCAGGCCGCGATCGAGGACGCGGCTGTGATCTCCTCGCCGCACACGACCGAGACGCTCGTCGAAGGGCGTGAGGAGCTGGAGGAGATCCTCGCCGGCGTCCAGCAGCTGCCCGACGATCGCCGCGAGGCGCTGATCATGCGCTTCGCGCTCGGGATGGACAACCGCGAGATCGCCCGCGCGCTCGGCCGCAGCGACGGCGCCACGAAGGTGCTGCTGCACCGCGCGATCAAGCAGCTCGAGGGAATCGTCTCGCACCCGGAGCCGACATCATGAGCACGACCGATTTCGAAGAGCGGCTGCGCGCTGCGCTGAAGCCGGTCGAGCCGCCGGAGAGCCTCGCGCTGCGTGTCGAGCACACGCTCGTCAGCCTCACCGAGCTGGCCGCCGACGAGCTGGAGGCGTGGGAGCTGTCGTCGATGCGCGACCCGCGCAACTGGGCCCGCCCCGCGGTCGCCGCCGTCGTCGGCGCCGGCGCCGGCACGGCGCTGGTGGCGCTGCGCGTGCGCAACGGCCGCCGCCGTCGCAAGGACCAGTCGGTCGATCTGCTCGACCTCGCCGAGCGGACCGTGCGCGACGTCGCCGACGAGGCGCGCAAGCTCCTGCCCGGCCGCGACTGAGTGCTTCGCACTCACTGAGGTTCCCGAAACCTTCGGCTGGTAGCGTCAGCGCCGCCATGGCCACCTGTTACCGCCACCCGACGCGCGAGACGGGCGTCTCCTGCTCCAACTGCGCGCGCCCGATCTGTCCCGACTGCATGACCCCGACCCCGGTCGGCATGCGCTGTCCCGACTGCGCGAAGGAGAAGACGCGCGTCCAGCGCGGCGTCCGCCCGCGCGGCGCGACGACGTCGTCCAACCGCGCGACGACGGTGCTGATCGCGATCTGCGTGGTCCTGTTCGTCGGCGAGATGGCGTCGGGCGGCGAGATCGGCCGCGCCGGCGGCACGCTCTTCGAGCGGCTGGCGCTGTGGGGCCCGTCGATCGAGTTCAACGACGAGTACTACCGGATGGTCTCGTACGGCTTCCTGCACTCGGGCCTGCTCCACATCGCCTTCAACATGTGGTTCATCTGGGTGCTCGGGAACATGCTCGAGCCGGCGCTGGGAACGGTCCGCTTCGTCGCGCTCTACTTCGCGTCGCTGCTGTGCGGCGCCTTCGCGATCCTGCTGCTGGAGCCCAACAGCGTGACCGTCGGCGCCTCCGGCGCGGCCTTCGGCCTGCTCGGCGCGGCGATCGTCGAGGCGCGCTCGCGCGGGATCGACATCTGGGCCTCCGGCCTGGCGCCGATCGCGGTGATCAACTTCCTCTTCACCTTCCTCTTCCCGGGCATCTCCGTCGGCGGCCACGTCGGCGGCTTCGTCGGCGGCCTGCTGGTCGGCGCGATCTTCCTCGGAGTCGATCGCAACCGCCTGCCGTACGCGCTCGGCGCGGTCGGTGCCGCGGCGCTCGCGGTCGTCGCCTTCGTCGCCGGCATCGCCGTCGTCGGCAGCGCGTAGCGCGCAGCCGGCGCCGGCCACGCGGCCCCGCAACGCAAGAAGCGCCCGCGCGGTGCGCGGGCGCTTCGGTGCTGCGAGCTGCTGTCAGTCAGTGCTGCGTGCGGCTACGGCTTGCAGGTGACGAAGCCGAGCGCGGTCGTCGAGCTGGCCTCTCTGAGGAAGTCGAAGGCGCCGGCGATCGGGGCTCTGCCGCCCTTCGGGCACTTCTTCGCCTCGATGAAGCCTCTGCCTCTCCACTTCGCGTCGACGGTCGTCGAGAATCTCTTGACCTCGGCGAACCAGCCGTCGGAGATCTCCTGGAGCGTGTACGGGATGTTCGCCGTCAGCTTGTAGCCGTATCTGCCGCTGGTCTTTCTCAGCGGCGCGCTGAACGCCTCCGAGATCAGCACGGGGTTCTCGGCGTAGATGTGGACGGTGATCGACTTGCCGCCGGCGCCGTTGAAGAGCGTGACCTTGCCGGGGACGTTGAAGACGTCAGCGGCCGGCACGTCCGCGACGAGGCTGCCGCGGCCGATCAGCGAGCCCTTCGGGCAGCCGGCGAAGCTTCTGCGCGCGTTGATGACCGCGGGCGCGCAGGAGGGGAACTTCGCGCCGTTGGCGACGGCGTTCGGCGGGAAGTCGAGCACGACCTTTCTGAGCGTGTTGTTCTCGCCGTTCTCTCTCGTGATCGTGAACCCGATCGTGAGCGCCAGCGGAGTACCGGGCTTGCCCTTGTTCGGCGAGATCTTTCCGTTGATCGTGGATTGCGTCGCCTGCGCCGCCGGGGCGGCTGCGAGCAGCAGCGCGGTGGCTGCTGCAGCGGCGAGAGTGCGACCTGCTCGTGTACGGGACATCCCACGATGGTAAACGAGTGCGTACCAGCGGGTCCACCGGTAACCGACCCCGAAGTCGGGATCAGAACACGGTGTGTTTGGAGACCGAAACTTCGGCCGATGCTGCGCGTTTCATCCAGGCCGACCTCGTTCGGAGCCGGCCTGGATGCGGGCGCTTCGCGCTACCCGTTCACGGCTCTCAGCGACGGCATCTGATCGTCGTCGTGAGGTCGACCGGCGCGTACTCTCTCATGAACTCTATTCTGCTCGCGGCCGGCACTCCGAGGCTCTTCGGGCAGAGCGTCGTCGACTGGATGTAGGGGATCTTTCTGCCTCTCTTCGTGACCGACGCGCTGATCGACGTCGTCATCGTGCGCACCTGCGCGAACCAGCCGTCGGAGATCTCCTGGAGCGTCGGCGGGATGTCGGCGATCAGGTGGTAGCCGTATCTGCCGCTGGTCTTGATCAGCGGCGCCTTGAACGCCTCGCTGATCAGCACCGGGTTCTCGGCGTACGCGTGGATCGTCACAGACTTGCCGCCGGGGCCGTTGAAGAACGTCAGTCTCGCGGGGACGTTGAAGACATCCGCGGCCGGCACGTCGGC
>DATIOB010000540.1:0-4662 GCA_035473605.1 Conexibacter sp. | reverse complement strand
GCCGACGGCACGGCCGAGGTCGCGCGCGCGGGCGGGGCACGCGTGGTGCAGGAGTCCGAGGTGCTGTCCGAGCACGGACCGGCGCGCGGCAAGGGCGACGCGCTGTGGCGCTCGCTCGCCGTCACCAGCGGCGAGATCGTCGTCTTCCTCGACTCCGACACGGAGGGCTTCGACGACCGCTTCCTGCGCGGGCTGCTCGGCCCGCTGTTGGCCGAGTCCGAGGTCGCCTTTGTCAAGGGCGCCTTCAGACGGCCGTTCAAGCTCGGCGAGACGACCGTGCCCGACGGCGGCGGTCGCGTGACCGAGCTGGTCGCGCGCCCGCTGCTGAACCTCCACGTGCCTGAGCTGGCCGGCTTCGTGCAGCCGCTCGCGGGCGAGTTCGCCGGCCGCCGCACGCTGCTGGAGCAGCTCTCGTTCCCGGTCGGCTACGGCGTCGAGATCGCGACGCTGATCGACTCGTACCGCCTCGTCGGCCTCGACGCGCTCGCGCAGGTCGACCTCGGCGAGCGCCAGAACCGCCACCAGTCGCTGCGCGCGCTGAGCGCGATGGCGTATGCCGTGATGGTGGCTGCTGAGCGGCGGATTCCTGGACGGGAGGCCTTCGCCGAGCCCGGGCCGCTGCTGCTGCCGTTCGGCGGCGAGCTGACGGCGAAGGAGATCGCGATGGACGAGCGGCCGGCGCTGGTGCGGCTGCGGCGCGACGACGCGGCGTAACGCCCACGCGCCACCGTATGAAAGCGGGACCGGTCGGAGGGCCGGTCTGACTGCACCATCCGTCCACCGCAACCGCCACGCCTGCGCGGTCGGCAGCGCAGAGCCGACGTTGAGGTCCGTGGACATACGCGAATCTGATTTTCTGGTTGTTACGGTCGTCGCATGGGCAGCGTGGCGATCGTGAGAGGACTCAAGCTGGTGGCGATCGCCGGGCTCGCGGCTGCCGCCGTCGGCATCGGCATGGGCGGTGGGGCCGCCCAGGCGGACAGCGCCGACACCGCGCTCGCGTGGCTCGTCGGGCAGCAGGACGCCAGAAGCGGGCTGGTGCGCTCGTTCGCGATCCCTGCCGACGACCCCGACAGAGCGCTCGCGCCGCTCTCCTTCACCTACGACGACGCGCTCGCCGCCCTCGCCTTCACCGCCGCCGGCGACACCAGACGGGCCGCCCAGGTGCTCGGCGGGCTCGCCGACCTGCAGGCGGTCGACGGCTCGCTGCCATTCGCCTACGACACCAGTGCCGGCGTCGTCGCCAGCGAGCTGCGGCGCACTGGCACGATCGCGTGGGCCGGCTATGCCGCCGTCCGCTACGAGCAGGTCACCGGCGACGACAGCTTCCGCGGCTTCGCGAAGGGGATCGCCGACTATCTCGGCACGCTCCAGGTCGCCAGCTGGAACGGCCACCCGACCAGCGACCAGCGCTTCGGCAGCATTCTCGGCGGTCCCGACGTCGAGTGGGCCTCGACCGAGCACAACATCGACGCGTACTTCTTCCTGCGCGACCTCGGGCGGCTGCCGGGCGAGTCGAGCTACACGCCGATGGCCAACGCGGTCGGCGACAGCCTCTGGCTGCACCACTGGGACTACTGGCGCGAGCGCTTCTTCCAGGGCGTCACGACCAGCTGGCCCGACCCGACCCGCGCGCTCGACCTCTCCTCGTGGGGCGGTCTCTTCTGGCAGGCCCACGGACGCAGCGACCTCGCGGCGCGGGCGCGCGTCACGCTCGACGACTTCCGCGTCGAGAGAGCCGCCGTCACGAGATCGACCGGCGCCGACGACTACAACACCGCCTTCGCCGACCCCGGCCCGTTCGCCGGCTACAAGCCCTATCTGCCCGACCCCGGCGTCGAGAGCGCCCCGCACGTCGTCTGGGCGGAGGGCACCTGGGGTGCGCTGCTGCTGCGCGCCCGCCTCGGCGAGGACATCAGCGCCGACGTCGCCGCGATGGAGGCGCTGCAGGCGGTCGATCCCGCGGGCGGCTATCTCCAGGTCACGCACGGCTACCGCCCGCCGCCGTTCGAGTACCACGCCTGGCCGGCCGTCGCCGGCACCGCGTGGGCCGTGATCGTGCTGCGCGACCCGGCAGGCTTCTGGGCGGCTGACTGACGTCCGACAACTCAGCCGACTTGTACAACCCCTCCCTCGCTACGCTCGCGGCGATGACTGCGATCGAGGGAACTGCCAAGGGGCTGCTGATCGGCGGGGAGTGGACGAGCGGCGGCGGCGAGCTGCTGCGGCGCTTCAACCCCGCCAGGCCGAGCGAGCTGATCGTCGAGCTGGCGGGGGCGACGCCAGCCGACGTGCGCGCGGCCTATGACGCCGCCGCGGCGGCCGCACCGCGGTGGCGCCGGACCTCCGGCCCCGCGCGCGGGGAGATCCTCTTCAGAGCAGCGGCGCTGCTGGCCGCACGGGTCGACGCGCTCGGCGAGGAGCTGTCGCGCGAGGAGGGCAAGACGCTCGCCGAGGGACGCGGCGAGGTGACGCGCGCGGCGCAGATCCTGCGCTGGTTCGCCGGCGAGGCGTCGCAGCCGGTCGGCGACGTGCTGCCCTCCAGCGGCGCCGGCACCTTCCTCTGGTCCGAGCGCGTCCCGCTCGGCGTCGTCTCGGTCATCACGCCGTGGAACTTCCCGGTCGCGATCCCGGTCTGGAAGATCGCCCCCGCGATCGCGTTCGGCAACACCGTCGTCTGGAAGCCGTCGGAGCTGACGCCGCTGTGCGCGATCCGCGTCGCCGAGGTGCTGAGCGAGGCCGGGCTGCCGGCCGGCGTGCTCAACCTCGTCCACGGCCTCCCGGGCGCGATCGGCGAGGCCGTCACCGGCGACGAGCGGATCGCGGCGCTGACCTTCACCGGCTCGACCGCGACCGGCCGCGCGATCCAGCAGGCGGTCGTCGGGCGCGGCGTCAAGGTGCAGCTCGAGTTGGGCGGCAAGAACCCCGTCATCGTGCTCGACGACGCCGACCTCGACCAGGCGGTCGAGCAGACGCTGCGCGGCGCGATGATGTCGAGCGGCCAGAAGTGCACCGCCACCAGCCGCGCGCTCGTGCTCCCCGGCATCCGCGACGCCTTCACCGCGCGCCTCGCCGAGCGCGCCGCGGCACTCAGGCTCGGCGACCCGCTGCTGCCCGAGACGAACATCGGCCCGGTCGTCTCGCAGCCGCAGCAGGAGCGCGTGCTCGGCTACCTCGACGTCGCCGCCGAGGAAGGTCACGAGCTGCTCGCCGGCGGCCGCGCGGCGCTCCCCGGCGACGCCGGCTGGTTCGTGCCGCCGACCGTCTACGGCGGCGTCGACCCGGCCTCGCGGCTGGGGCAGGAGGAGGTCTTCGGCCCGGTCCTCGGCGTGATCGCCGTCGACTCGCTGGAGCAGGCGGTGGAGGTCGCCAACGGCACCCAGTACGGCCTCTCGGCGTCGATCTTCACGCGCAACCTCGGCCGCGCCTTCGCCTTCGTGCGCGAGGTCGAGGCCGGCATGGTTCACGTCAACTCCGAGACCGCCGGTGCGGAGCCGCAGGCGCCGTTCGGCGGCACGAAGGCCTCCAGCTCCGGCTCGCGCGAGCAGGGCAAGGCCGCTGTCTCCTTCTTCACCGAGACGAAGACCGTCTACCTCGACATGCCCGCGGGGTCATAGGACCGGCGCAGGTCGTGAAGATCGTGTGAACGGCGGTCAAGCCGGCGCGCGGCAGGCCCGATCTCCCGTGGTGTGATCGTCCTGCTCGCGTCAGCGACTGCCGTGCTCGCGGGCATCGCCGGAACCGCGCTCGTCGTGCGGCTCGCGGTCGCGCGCGTCCACCGTCGCTACGCGAGCGAGCTGGCCGTCGCGCGCCACGAGGCCGAGCACGACGGCCTCACCGGTGCGCTCGTGCGCGCCGCCTTCGCGCGCGAGCTGAGCGCGCGGCTCGCGGCGGCCGACCATGCGCGGCCGCTCGCGCTGCTGGCGATCGACGTCGACGGCTTCGGTCAGATCAACAAGCTGCGCGGCCACGCGGCCGGCGACCTGCTGCTGGTCCAGCTCGTGCGCACGGTCGCGCAGGTGATCCGCCACGAGGACGTCGTCGGGCGGCTCGGCGGCGACGAGTTCGCCGTGCTCGTGCGCGGGGAGGACCCGCACGGCATCGCGCAGCGGATCCTCGCCGCGCTGCGCGAGCCGGCCGCCGGCGCCGAGCGGCTCGAGGTCTCGATCGGGATAGCGAGCGCCCCCGCCGACGGCGCGACCGGCGCGGAGCTGCTGCGCGCCGCCGACGTCGCGATGCGCGGCGCCAAGCGCGCCGGCAAGGGCCGCGCCGTCGCCTACGCCGGCGAGACGCTCGCGGATCGCGACGAGCTGGAGGCCCGCCGCGCGCTCGCCGGCGCGATCGAGCGCGGCGGGATCGCGATGGCGGTGCAGCCGATCGTCGATCTGCGCAGCGGCGCGATCCACGCCTACGAGGCGCTCGCGCGTTTCACGCTCCCGGGTGACCTCTCGACGGGCGAGGCGTTCGCGCTCGCCGAGCGCGTCGGGATGCGCGAGCAGCTCGACCTCGCCTGCTTCGAGCGGGCGCTCACGCTACTGGGGGAGCGACCGCGCGGAACACGCCTGGCGATCAACGTCGCCGGCGCGCTGCTGTCGCAGCAGCACGCGCTCGGGCTGCTGGCGGCGCTGCCCGACGAACACGCGCGCGACGTCGTGCTGGAGG
>DATIOB010000539.1:0-2220 GCA_035473605.1 Conexibacter sp. | reverse complement strand
CGACGTAGGGGGCGACGTCGTCGAGGCCGTACTTCTCCGGCCGCCGCGTCGCGTCCGCGAGCGTGACCGCGTACTGCACGACCTCGCGGTCGACGAGCACTCTCTGCGCCGCCTCCGAGAAGCGGTCGAGGTCGGCGATCGAGAGCCGCTCGCGCGGCTCCGCGACACGGCCGAGCGAGCGGTCGACGACGGCCGCCTCCTCGCTCATCGTCGGGTAGTCGACCATCACCTTCATCAGGAAGCGGTCGATCTGCGCCTCCGGCAGCGGGTAGGTGCCCTCTGACTCGATCGGGTTCTGCGTCGCGAGCACGAGGAACGGGCGCGGCGTCGGGTGCGTCTCGCCGCCTATCGTCACCTGCTGCTCCTGCATCACCTCGAGCAGCGCCGACTGCACCTTCGCGGGCGCGCGGTTGATCTCGTCGGCGAGCAGGAAGTTGCCGAAGACGGGGCCGAGCTCGGTCTCGAATCTGCCGGTGTCGGGACGGTAGACGCGCGTGCCGACCAGGTCGGCGGGGACGAGGTCGGGCGTGAACTGGATCCGCTTGAAGGAGCCGCCGAGGACCTGCGCGAGCGTCTTGACCGTGAGCGTCTTGGCGAGGCCGGGGACGCCCTCCAGCAGCACGTGGCCGCCGGCGAGCAGAGCGACCAGCAGCCGCTCGAGCATCGCGTCCTGGCCGACGATCACGCGCTTGATCTCGTGCAGCGCCTCCTCGAGCGCGTCGCGCGGATCCTCCCTGCGCGGGAAGCGCTGCTCCTCGGGCTGGGGTTGCTGGGGGATGTCGAACGTCACGTCGGGTGGCTCCTTTCGAAAGGTCAGATCGGCCGGCCGAACCAGCGCAGCGAGAGGCCGGCGCCGGCGAGCAGCAGCAGCAGCCCGCCGGCGGCGAAGGCGACCGTTATCTGCCGCTCCTCGTCTCTGGTGCCGAGCTGCGAGCCGAGTCTCTCGTAGACGGTGTTGAGGCGGTCGGCACTCGCCGCCGTGTAGGTCTCGCCGCCGGTCACCTCGGCGATCTGCGCCAGCGACGCGGGATCGGGCGGGACCGGCTCGGTTCTGTCGTCGCCCGTTCTCGCGTCGGGCACGGTGATCGTGCCGGCGTCGGTGCCGAACGCGACGGTGTAGATCGGGACTCTCTGCCGCGACGCCTCGCCGGCGACGGTCAGCGGATCCTCGCCGCGGACCGACTTGCCGTCGGAGATCAGCACGATCGCCGCCGGCGGCCGTCTGCCTCTCTCCCCGGGCTGGTTGCGCAGCACCGTCAGCGCCGTTCTGATCGCGTCGCCGGTCGCGGTGCTGCCGCTGACCTGGAGGCGGTCGATCGCCGACTCGACGTTGGCGCGGTCGCGCGTCGGGCTCTGCAGCACGGTCGCGGTCGTGTTGAAGGCGATCACGCCGACGTTGACGCTTCTCGGCACCTCGTCGACGAAGCGGCGCGCGGCGCGCTTGGCGGCGATCAGGCGGTTGGGTTCCACGTCGGTCGCGAGCATCGAGCCGGAGACGTCGGTCAGCAGCACGATCGAGGCGCGCTCGACCGGCACCGCCTCGGTCCGTTGCGGTCGCGCGGCGGCGACGATCAGCGTCGCGAGCGCGAGCAGGAAGACGAGCATCGGCACGTGCCGACGCCAGCCGGGACGGCGCGGCGCGACGGACGCCTGCATCCGCGGGGCGGCGAAGGCGGCGCCGGCGGCCGTCCGGTTGCGCTGCGCGAGCAGGTACCAGACGAGCAGCAGCGGCACGGCGGCCAACGCCAGCAGGACGAGCGGCGCGGCGAAGCTCATGGCGCGTCTGCGCGGTCTCCCAGCGTCACGTCGAGCGTCTGCTCTCTGCCGGCGCGCTCGATCTCGACCTGGACGCTGTCCCCCGGCTGGTCTCTGCTGATGTTTCTGGCGACGTCGGCCGGGTCGTCGACGCCCATGCCGCCGACGCGCGTGATCACGTCGCCGACTCTCAGCCCGCCTCTGGCGGCCGGGCCGTCTCTGACGACCTCGACGACTCTCGCGCCCTGGGAGCTGCCGGTCAGCGAGGTCGGCGAGGTTCTGATGCCGAGGTAGGGACGCGAGACTCTCTCGCCCCTCTGCAGCTGCGGGACGATCTGGCGGGCCGTGTTCGACGGCACCGCGAAGCCGATGCCGATGTTGCCCTGCTGGCCCATCCCGCTCGTGGCGATCTGCGAGTTGACGCCGATCACACGGCCGCCGCTGTCGAGCAGCGGGCCGCCCGAG
>DATIOB010000538.1:0-10397 GCA_035473605.1 Conexibacter sp. | reverse complement strand
TCCCGTTGTAGTCGACGCCGCCGCCGAGCGGTCCTTCGACCTGGGTGATGCCGTCGTTCGGTTCGACGTCGGCCTGCGCCGCCGCCGGCGCCGCCACCCCCGCCAGCAGCACGACCGCTGCCGTCGCGAACCACATCCTTGCTCTCTGCACGAGCCGCTCCCGCTCCGTACCCACCGGCCGATCGAGCCGGCCCCGGCGGCGCACCCTACCGAAAAGCGGCGCGATGTGGCGGCGGTCAGCGGCGATCGAGCTTGATGTGGACCGTCGAGCCGCGCTCCAGCGCGAGGCCGGCGGCCGGGTCCTGCTCGACGACCTCCCAGTTGGAGTCGACGATCGAGCCGAAGAAGCCGTTGTCCTCCTCCTTGACCATGAAGCCGGCGCGCTCCAGCCGCTCGTGCGCGACGTCGAGGCGCTCGCCGACGACGTCGGGCACCGCGGTCTTCGTGACGACGGTCTCGTCGCCGGTCGGCGCCTGCACTCTGGAGAGGACGGTGACGGTGCGCGGCGGCGGCGCCTCCTGCGCCTCGCCGATCCCCAGCGCGACGACGAACAGCACGCCGACGAGGAAGCCGGCGGCGGTGCCGAGCGCGACGGCCGTCCAGCTCGCCGGCCGTCTGAGCCTGTTCACGGGCCCGGCTCCACGGCGGCGACCTCGGCGGCCTGCGCGGCCGTCGCAGGCGGGACGCGGCTCGCGTCCCAGCGCACCAGCTCCGGCGCGCCGCGCTCGGGGAACGGCACCTCGATCGCGTCGAAGTCGCGCGGGACGACGGTGTCGGCGAAGACGGCGGTCGCCTCCTCGCGGATCTCGCGGCCGCCGTAGCGCGTCGACAGGTGCACGAGCGCGAGCAGTCTCACCTCGGCCTCGGCGGCGGCCTTCGCCGCCTGCGCGGCGGTCGAGTGCTGCGTCTCGCGGGCGCGGCCGGCCTCGTCCTGCGCGAAGGTCGCCTCGTGCACGAGCACGTCGGCGCGGTGGGCGATGTCGATCAGCTCCTCGCAGGGGCCGGTGTCGCCGGAGATGACGAGCTTGCGGCCGAGCCGCGTCTCGCCGATCACCTGCTCGGGCGTGACGCCGTTGACGGTCTCCCCGCGCTGGATGCGGCCGAAGTCCGGACCGGGCGTGACGCCGAGCCGCTGCGCCAGCTCGGCGTCGAATCTGCCGAGTCGGTCGTCCTCGGTGATCGCGTAGCCGTAGGCGGGGCCGCGGTGGTTGACCGGGAAGGGCTCGATCACGTACTCGTCGCGCTCGACCATCGCGTCGGGCGGCAGCTCGACGAGCTTGATCTCGTAGCCGCAGCCGCCCCAGACGTGCTTCATCGACAGCATCAGCGCGCGCAGGCCGGGCGGGCCGGAGATCGTCAGCGGCTTGTCGCGCGCGCGCAGGTCGAAGGTCTTCAGCATCCCCGGCAGGCCGAGCCAGTGATCGGCGTGGAAGTGGGTGATGAAGACGTCGGTGACGTCGGGCAGGCCGGCGGAGCGCAGCAGCTGACGCTGGGTCCCCTCGCCGCAGTCGAAGAGGATGCGGTCGGCGCCGCGGCGCAGCAGGATCGCGGGCAGTCCGCGACGGGCGGTCGGCACCGAGCCGGCGGTGCCGGCGAAGAAGAGCGAGAGGTCCATGGCAGCGTTGTGAGCTTAGGCGGTCGAACCGGGGTCCGGCGCGTCGCCGCGCGTCTCCAGCACGACGTGCTCGAAGGTGACGCGACCGCCCTCCACGCGGGCGATCCCCATCGTGTGGCGCGGTGCCCGCCGTCGCTCGGTCGGGCTGCCGGGGTTGAACAGCTGGAAGCCGCTCGCCGGCTCGGTCTCGTGCAGCGGGATGTGCGAGTGGCCGAAGACGAGCGCGTCGGCGTCCGGGAAGCGCAGCCGCATCCGCGCCAGACGACCCTGCGAGGGCCCGGCGTCGTGCGTCATCGCGATCCGCGCGCCGCCGGGCAGCTCGACGGTCCGCTCGGCCGGCAGCTCGCGCCGCACCTCCGCGTCGTCGACGTTGCCGTGCACGGCAACGACCTCGCCGTAGGCGCGCAGCTCGAAGAGCACCTCCGCCCGCACGAGGTCGCCGGCGTGCAGGATCAGGTCGGCCTCCCCCAGCAGCCGCACGCACTCCGGCGGCAGTGCGCGGTCGCCCTTCGGCATGTGCGTGTCGGAGATGATCGCCAGGCGCATCGGCGCGAGGTGGTGCGGGAGACCGTCGAGCGCGCCCGGCAGGATTCGAACCTGCGACCTCTTGCTCCGGAGGCAAGCGCTCTATCCACTGAGCTACGGGCGCGTGAAGGCAGCAGCTTACCGCGCCGTCGGGCGGGAGGCGTGCCGCGCCCCGCCCCGCTCAGTCGCGCAAGCGCTCCTCGTAGAGCAGGATCAGCTCCGACAACGGTACGTCGAGGCCGCGGGCCAGCCGCACGAGCGCGTCGAAGGAGGGATTGGTGCGGCCGCTCTCCAGCGTCGTCAGGTAGTTGCGGCCGAGACCGGCGGCCTCGCCGACCTCCTCCTGCTTGAGCGCCTTGCGAGCGCGCAGCTCCCGCACGGCGACGGCCAGCGCGCGGCGTTCTCTGTGGAGCGAATCGGCCACCGCACAACCCTCCAAGGGTTGGCGGTTGCATTCCACTCGCTCCAACGGGGATCATACCCTGCACAGCGGGGGTGCGCCCTTGTATCCGGGGGTTGAGCCCCGCTCGTCGTCCGCAATCCCCCTCGCGGACGACTGGTCAGCGGGGGCGGCACGTGCCAGACTGATTGCGCATGGCCGCCCCCGCTCCCGCCGACGATCCGCTCGCCCGCCTCGCGGAGCAGCTCGAGAAGCTGAGCAGCGCCAACCTGGCGCTCAGCGAAGCGGCCGAGCAGCTGATCATGCATGCGCGCGAGGAGCGGATCGCCCTGCGCGAGGCCGCGCGTGAGGCGCGCACCGCCGCGCGCGCCGCCGCCTCGGCCAGCGCGCAGACGCACGCGCTCGCCGACGTGCAGCGCGACGCGTAGTCGCGCGCCCCGACGTAGACGCGTCGCGCAGCGCGACGCGCGTCGTGCCGCCGCTCAGCGCACGCGGAAGGCGGCCGTCGCCTTGACGCGGCATCTGTGCCGGCAGGCGAGCGCGACGTAGCGCCCCGGCGTCACCGCGCGCTCGATCGCGATCGGCGCGACGAAGCTGCCGTCGGCGTTCGTTCTCGCCGAGCCGATGCGGACGGCCTCGCTCGCGGGCGGGCCGGCGAGCAGCGAGACGCGCACGAGCGGCGGGAAGCCGCTGCCGTAGAAGACGACTCTGCCACCACGCAGCGCGGATCCCGGTCTGATCGCGAGCGCGGGCGCTCTGCGAGCGGCCGGCGCGGCGACGGCAAGGCCGCCCATCGCGACGATGACGGCGGCGACCACTGCTGCGACCACGGTCCTCAAGCGCATCCATTGCTCCTCGTTCGACAGCATCGTGCTGCCGCGCATCGTAGGGTCGCGACCGGGTCGGCGCGAGCTGACACCGACCCAAGATGGCGCGCAGGCCGCCTCGTCGCGAGACGAGACGGCCTGCGCGGGTGCTGCCCGGGGCGACTCCGCCTCAGCGGCGCGCCTTCGCCTTCGTCTTCTTCACCTTCAACGTCGCCTTCGCGCTGAACTTCTGCGTGCCGAAGGCCGTCGTGGCGACGACGCTGACGCTGCCGCCGCGTCGCTTCAGCTGCTTGGTCGCCTTCTTCGTCAGCTTCAGCTTCACGAGCTTCGACGTGTTCTGGCCGATCCGCGTCGTGATCACCTTCGACGACTTGCCCGCGACCGCCGCGCGCAGCGTCGTCGAGCAGACCGCCGGAGCGCCGCTCGGGCAGGCGATCCGCACCGAGGCGATCGTCTTCTTCTTGTTGACCCCGACGCGCTTGATGACGGCCTTGTCTCTCGCCGTCGCCGCGCGTCTGACGGTGAGGCCGGTGCCGCCCGTGCCGCCGGTGCCGGTGCCGTTGCCGGTGCCGTTGGTGCCGCCGCCGCCGCCCGCACCGCCGCTGCCGCCGGCGCCCGCGCCCGTCGATCTGTCGAGGATCGTCGTCGTTCTCTCGATGATCGTTCTGGTCTCTCTGTCGACCCCCGGCGTGTTGCCGATCAGTCTCAGCACGGTGCTGATCTGCGTCGTCAGGAGCGGATCGAGCGAGCCGGTGGTGTTCTCAAGCAGTTCGATCAGCTGGTTGACGAGATCTCTCAGCGCCTGCGGCAGCGGTGCCGCCGCGACCTGTCTGAGCAACGGGATCAGCTGCGCCAGCAGATCGGCCGTCGGCGTGCCGTTGCCCGTCTCGAGACCGACGAGGACTCTGTTGAGGCCGTCGATCACGTCCGGCAGCAGGTTGAGGTCGTCGAGCGGCAGGCCCGCGCCCGAGCCGGCGCCCGCGAGCAGGTCGGCGAGCTGCGTCAGCAGCCCCGCGGCCGGGGCTGGCAGCCCGTCGGTGCCGGCGAGCTGGCGCAGCAGGTCGGCGACCGGGGCCAGCAGCGCCGGCGCCAGCTCCTCACCGGCTCTGCCGCTCTGCAGCAGGCCGGTCACCTGGTTGATCAGGTCTCTCGTCGGCAGCGGCAGCCCCGAGGAGCCGCCGAGCTGATCGAGGATGTCGGTGAGCGGTCTGAGCAGCTCTGTGGTCGGAGCCGAGCCTCCCTGCAGCAGCCCGAGCAGTCCGGCCAGCTGGTCCTGCTCTCTCTGCCCAAGCAGGCCGCTGAGCAGGTCGCCGACCGTTCCGAGCAGGTCGTCGAGCAGCCCCCGGGTCTGGTACCCGGAATCCGGCGGCGTCGGTGCCTGCGCGGCGGCGATCGCCGGCGGGGCGATCGCGCTGGTTGCGAGAACGGCAACGGAGACCCCTGCCACCGTGCGTGGGAAACGTAACATCCGGGAACCTCCCAATCCCCAGCCCCTCCCGAGGGCCAGCGGATGATCGTATGAACCTTCTTTCCCGTCGATCATCGACCAGGAAAGATATGGCTTGATAGTCAGGGTTGACTGACTGACAGCAGGCTCCCCGGAACCCCGGCGTTGCAGGCCAACCGCACAGCGAAATGGAGCTTCAGGTAAGAAAAACGGCGGCCAATGGCCGCCGTCTGGCGCGTCGAAACTCCTGCGGCCGGTTGATCAGCCGCCGGCGACCGCCGGCAGGATCGTCACCTCGTCGCCGTCGGAGACCGACGTGTCGAGGCCGTCGAGGAAGCGGATGTCCTCGCCGCCGATGTAGACGTTGACGAAGCGCCGCAGGCCGCCGTCGTCGGCGATCCGCTCGCGCAGCTCGCCGAACTCGGCGTAGAGCGCGTCGAGCACCTCGCCGACGGTCCCGCCCTCGACGCTCGCCGTCGACGCGCCGCCGGTGGCGGCGCGCAGCTGCGTCGGGATCTTCACCGTGATCGCCATCAGGCGGCCACCGCTCCGGGGACCTTCGCCTCGAACGCCTCGTAGGTGGCGTCGATCTCGTACGTCTCGAACGTGTCGCGCACGACGTCGAGCGTCTTCAGGCCCTCGCCGGTGATGACGGCGACGACTCTCTCGCTCGGGTCGATGTCGCCGCGCTCGGCGAGCTTCGCCAGCACCGCCGTCGTGACGCCGCCGGCCGTCTCGGTGAAGATGCCGGTCGTCTCGGCGAGCAGCTTGATGCCGGCGCGGATCTCGTCGTCGGTCACCGAGTCGACGCCGCCGCCGGTGCGGCGCGCCAGCTCGACGGCGTAGGGGCCGTCGGCCGGGTTGCCGATCGCCAGCGACTTCGCGATCGTGTCGGGCTTGACCGGGCGGCAGATGTCGGTGCCCTCGGCGAAGGCGGTCGCGACCGGCGAGCAGCCGGCGGCCTGGGCGCCGTTCATCGTCGGCACGGTGCCGCTGACGAGACCCAGCTCGATCCACTCCTCGAAGCCCTTGGCGACCTTCGTGAAGAGCGAGCCGGAGGCGATCGGCGCGACGATCCGGTCGGGGATCGCCCAACCGAGCTGCTCGGCGATCTCGTACGCGATCGTCTTGGAGCCCTCGGAGTAGTACGGCCGCATGTTGATGTTCACGAACGCCCACTCGTGCTCGCCCGCGATCTCGGTGCAGAGGCGGTTGACGTCGTCGTAGTTGCCTCTGACCGCGACCAGGTGGGTGCCGTAGACGCCGGTCGCGAGGATCTTCTGCTCCTCGAGGTTCGACGGGATCAGCACGTACGACTCAAGACCGGCGGCCGCGGCGTGCGCGGCGACGGCGTTGGCGAGGTTGCCGGTCGAGGCGCACGCGATCGTCTGGAAGCCCAGCTCCTTCGCACGCGCGAGCGCGACGGCGACGACGCGGTCCTTGAAGGAGTGCGTCGGGTTGGCGGCGTCGTTCTTTATCCAGACCTCGCGCAGGCCCAGCCGCTCGGCGAGCCGGTCGGCCCGCAGCAGCGGGGTCCAGCCGGCCGGCAGCGTGTCGCGCGGCGGCGCCTGCGTCAGGGGCAGGAAGTCGCGGTAGCGCCACAGCGAGTGCGGGCCGGCCTGTATGCGACGACGCAGCTCCTCGGCGTCGACGTCGGTCGTGGCGGCGTAGGCCACCTCGAGCGGGCCGAAGCAGCGCTCACAGACGTACTTCGCCTCGAGCGGATAGACGGCCTTGCATTCCTTGCATGTCAATGACTCTGGCGGCATATGAAAAAACCTCCGCCGGGTTTCCGTGGCAGAGGTCTGAAGAACCGCCGAACCACATCTCCCAGGCTTGTTGCTTGCCTGATGGAATTGGCACCTTCCCCTTACGGGGGGTTGCCGGGGTTTCGTCGGGCCATAACCCTCCACCCCTCTGGATGCGTACTGCTATGTCGGCGGAAGTATACGCACTGTGACGATCCTGCAACGCGACATTCCGGAAATCGCCAGCACAGGGGTAGAATGACTGGCATGCCGTTCGAGACGAACAGCGAATCGATGGGCGACGAGCCGCGAAGTCATGCCGAGCTTGCCCAAGCCCCGCTTCGCGCGCGGGACCCGTGGTCGCGGGTCCGTCTCGCTGCCGCCTGCTGAGCCCGAGAACGCCCAGCCCGAGGTCGTCGAAGGCCGCGGCGTCCGCTGGATCCACATCGAGCAGCCCCAGCCGAGCCACCGCGCCTGGCTGGAGGAGCGCTTCGACTTCCACCCGCTCGACTACGAGGACGTCTCCTCGCGCAACCAGCGGCCGAAGATCGACGAGTACGACGACTACCTCTTCATCGTCCTGTACTTCCCGCGCTTCGACAAGCAGGTCGGCCGCCTGAACGCGGCGGAGCTCGACCTGTTCGTCGGGCCGGACTTCCTGATCACGCTGCCCAACCAGCCGCTGCAGTCGGTCGAGTACCTGTTCGAGCGGGTCCGCAACAACGACGAGCTGCGCGAGAACTGGTTCGGCAAGGGCACCGGCTACCTGCTCTACAAGATCATCGACGCCTGCGTCGACGCGAGCTTCCCGATGCTGGCGAAGATGGGCAACAAGCTCGAACGGGTCGAGGACGAGATCTTCGCCGGCAACTCCTCCGAGGTCGTGCGCGACATCTCCAACGTCAAGCAGGAGATCATCAACTTCCGCAAGGTGATCCGCCCGCAGCGCGCCGTCTTCGGCGACCTCGAGCGGACCAAGCAGCGCTACCTCGCCGAGGATCTCGACGTCTACTTCGACGACATCAACGACGCCTCCGAGCGCGTCTGGCAGATGCTGGAGACCTACAAGGAGACGGTCGAGGCGCTGGAGGCGACCAACGAGTCGGTCCTCTCCCATCAGCTCAACGACGTGCTGCGCGTGCTGACCGTGCTGAGCGTCATCTTCCTGCCGCTGACGCTGATCGCCTCGATCTTCGGCATGAACGTGCACGTTCCGGGCGAAGGGCACATCGCCCCGTTCTGGGTCGTGATCGGCGTGATGCTGGGCGTCGGCGGCAGCATGGTCGCCTTCTTCCGCAAGCGCGGCTGGCTGTGATCACGCCCCGTTTCACGGGCGCGTAACACCGACCGCGCGGCGGAGTACAAAAGAACTGTGACCGCCACCACTTTCGACGCGCTCGAGCGCCTTGCCGGAACGATGGGGTCGACGAAGCCGAGCAAGCGCATGCTGGTGATCGTCAACCCGTACGCGACGACGGTGTCCGACCGCCTCAAGCACCTCGTCGTCTACGCGCTCCAGGGCCGCTACCAGGTCGACTCCGTCGAGACGGAGGCGCGCGGTCACGCGACCGAGCTGTGCCGCGAGGCCGCGCAGGAGGGCTACGACGTCGTCTGCGCCTTCGGCGGCGACGGCACCGTCAACGAGGCCGCCAACGGGCTGGCCGGCTCCGGCACCCCGCTGACCTGCCTGCCGGGCGGCTCGACCAACGTCTTCGCGCGGATCCTCGGGATACCGAACGACGTCGTCGACGCGACCGAGCACATGCTGCGGCTCGCCGACGACTGGAGACCGCGCCCGATCGACCTCGGCATCGTCAACGAGCGCCGCTTCCTCTTCACCGCCGGCATCGGCCTCGACGCCAGCGTCACGCGCCGCGTCGACGCGCGCCCGCGGCTGAAGGCTCGCTTCGGCCCCTGGTTCTACGCCTCCGCCGCCGTCGGCGCCTTCACGAAGGACTACGTCGTGCGGCCGCCGAAGCTCGTCGCCGAGATCGGCGGGGAGTCGATCGAGGGCGTCACGGCGATGGTGCAGAACACGATGCCGTACACCTACTTCGCCAGACGGCCGATCGAGCTGGCCGAGGGCGTCGAGCTCGACGACGGGACGCTCGGCGGCGTCGTGCTGCGGCGGGCCAGCCTGCTCGACATGCCGACGGTGACCTTCCGTGCGCTGTCGGGCAGCGCGCGGATCGTCAAGCACCGTCGCGTGACCGGCTTCTCCGGCGTGCAGGAGCTGACGATCCGCTCGCGCGACGAGCGCGAGCTGCCGCTCCAGGTCGACGGCGACTACCTCGGCCTCGTGCCCGCGGCGACCTTCGGCGTCGACCACCACGGTCTGCAGATCGTCGCCTGAGGGTGCGGGCCCTCCTCCCCACCGCGCTCGCTGCCGTCGTCGTCGTCGCCGCGACACCCGCGGCCGCCGCGCCGCCGACGATCGCCGGCTGCCCGGTGATGTCGCCCTCCTCGGCCTGGAACCAGCGCGTCGACAGCGCGCCCGTCGCGAAGAACTCGGCGACGCTGATCCGCTCGATCGGCCTCGGCGCCGGTTTCCACGCCGACTTCGGCTCCGGGCGCTGGGAGGGCGCGCCGATCGGGATCCCGTGGACGACGGTCGGCGCCGGTCAGAAGCGCGTGCCGCTGAGCTTCGACTACGCCGACGAGTCTGACCGCGGCCCGTACCCGATCCCGCCGTCGGCGCCGATCGAGGGCGGGCGCAGCGGCGACGGCGACCGTCACGTGCTGGTCGTCGACCGCTCGACCTGCAAGCTGTACGAGACGTTCGACTCCCACCCGCTCGCCGGCGGCGCGCGCTGGCGAGCCGGCTCCGGCGCGATCTTCGACCTGCGCGGCGGCGACGCGCAGCGTCGGCGCGGCTGGACCTCGGCCGACGCCGCCGGGCTGCCGATCCTCCCCGGCCTCGCGCGCTACGAGGAGGTCGCCGCCGGCGCGATCGAGCACGCGCTGCGCTTCACGGCGCCGCGCACGCGCGCCGCCTTCATCGCCCCCGCGCGCCACTTCGCGTCGGACTCGAACGACCCCGCGCTGCCGCCGATGGGGCTGCGCGTGCGGCTCAAGCGCTCGGTCAGCCTGCGCGGGCTGCCGCCGCAGGCGCGCGTGCTCGCGGTCGCGATGAAGCGCTACGGCCTGCTGCTGGCCGACAACGGCTCGCCGTGGTATGTCAGCGGCGCGCCCCACTCCGGCTGGGACAACGACCAGCTGCACGCGCTCGACCGCATCAGCGGCAGGGACTTCGAGGTAGTGGACGCCGCGCGCTGAGGGCGCGCGGCGGGTGCGGCGGCGCGGGCGCCTACGCGCCGGCGCCCGGCGTGACGCGGTAGGCGTCGAAGACCGCCTCGATGTTGCGCAGCTTCGTGATCGTCGTGTCGAGCGTCTTGGTGTCGGCGACTTCGATCACGAAGCGGTTGCGAATCATCGGCGGATTCGACGTGCAGCGCGCATCGACGATGTTGATGCCCGCCTCGCTGAACGTGCGCGCGAGGTCTTCCAGGAGGCGGTGCCGGTCCCAGCCGTCGATGTGGATCTCCACCTTGAACGACGTCGCCGCCTCGCCGTCCCAGGAGACGGGCGTGAAGCGGTCGGGATCCTTGCGCAGGACCTGCACGTTGGGACAGTCCTCGCGGTGGATCGTGATGCCGCGCCCAAGCGAGACGTAGCCGACGATCTGGTCGCCCGGGACCGGGCGGCAGCACTTCGCGAGCCGCAGCATCACGTCGTCGATCCCGTCGACGTTGATCCCGAAGCGCGACGAGGAGGCCTCGGGGCGCCGCCGGCGAGACCGCCCGGAGACCAGGGCCTGCGCGGCGGTCGGCTCGCG
>DATIOB010000537.1:0-5474 GCA_035473605.1 Conexibacter sp. | reverse complement strand
GAGCTGAAGGGACCGCCGCGCGGCAAGCGACTGCCGAAGGTGCTCAGCCGCGACGAGGTGCAGCAGCTGCTGACGCAGCCGAGAGGCACCGGCCCCGCCGCGCTGCGCGACCGCGCGCTGCTGGAGCTGATGTACGCCTGCGGCCTGCGCGCCTCCGAGGCGGTCGACATGCAGCTCGACGAGATCGACGTCGAGGACGGCGTTCTGCGCGCCAACGGCAAGGGCAGCAAGGAGCGGCTCGTGCCGATCGGCTCCAAGGCGCTGGAGGCGCTGCGCTTCTACCTGCTGCGCGGCCGCCCGATCCTCGTCGGCGTAAACGAGGAGAAGCGCGTCTTCGTCAACCAGCGCGGGCAGGGTCTGACGCGCCAGGGGCTCTACAAGATCGTCCAGCGCCACGCCAGAAGCGCCGGCCTGAGCGAGAAGATGAGCCCCCACACGCTGCGCCACACCTTCGCCACGCACCTGCTGGCCGGCGGCTGCGACCTGCGCTCGCTGCAGGAGATGCTCGGTCACGCCGACATCGCCACGACGCAGATCTACACGCACCTCTCGGCCGACCGGCTGCGGGACGTGTACTTCGACGCGCACCCGCGCGCGCAGCTCCGCTAGCCTCCGCGCCCATGCCAGGGGTCCATCGTCCGAGCGCACGACGCGCGATCGTCGTCGTGCTCGACGCCGTCGGCGCGGGCGCGCTGCCCGACGCCTCCGACTACGGCGACGCGGGCACCAACACGCTCGCCCACCTGGCCGAACTGGCCGGCGGTCTGGAGCTGCCGCGGATGGAGCGGCTCGGGCTCGGCTCGATCCTGCCGCTGGAGGGCGTCGCGCCGTCGCCCGCGCCGGCGCTCCACGGCCGCCTGCACGCGCTCGGGCCCGGCAAGGACTCGACGACCGGCCACTGGGAGCTGATGGGCGTCGTCGCGCGCCAGCCGCGTCCGACCTATCCCGACGGCTTCCCGCCCGAGGTGATCGGGCTGATCGAGCGGGCGAGCGGCCGTGAGGTGCTCTGCAACGCGCCGATCGACGGGATCACCGTGATCGACGAGTACGGCGAGGCGTCGCTGCGCGACGGCGCGCTGATCGTCTACACCTCGCAGGACTCGGTCCTCCAGATCGCCGCGCACACCGACGCGCTGTCTGCGCAGGAGCTGCACAGACTCTGCGCACGCGTGCGCAGGCTGATGGTGGGGGAGCACGCCGTCGGACGTGTGATCGCGCGTCCCTTCGACGGTCCGCCCGGCGCCTTCGAGCGCACGCGCGACCGCCGCGACTTCGCGCTGCCGCCGACCGCCCGCAGCCACCTCGACGAGCTGCGCGAGGCCGGCGTCGCCACGCACGCGGTCGGCAAGGTCGGGCAGCTGTTCGGCGGCCGCGGCTTCGCCCACGAGCACGCGGGCGCGACCAACGCCGAGGCGATCGCGGCGACGACTGCGCTGCTGGAGCAGCTGGAGGAGGGGTTCGTCTTCACGAACCTGATCGAGACCGACCAGGTCTACGGCCACCGCAAGGACGTCGCCGGCTTCCACGGCGCGCTGAGAGAGATCGACGCCGCCGTCGGCCGCTGGGAGGAGCTGCTGCGCCCGGGTGACCTGCTCGTGCTGACCGCCGACCATGGCTGCGATCCCGCCCATCCCGGCACCGACCACACGCGCGAGCACGCGCCGCTGCTGGCGCTCTTCGACGGCCACGGCGGCCGCCGCCACGACGGCCCGCTGGCGGACGTGGGGGCGAGCGCGCTGCGCTGGCTGGCCGCCCGCGACGCGCCCGCGCTGCCCGGCACGCCGTTCCTGGGCTAGGAGCCCAACCCCTCCTCGTGCGCCGCCCGCACGCGCTTGGGCGCGCGCGCCAGCCACGCCTCGACGAGCAGCTCGCGCAGCTCTCTCGCGCCCACCCGCGCCAGCCGCACGAGCACCATCGGGTACTCGTCGTAGTGCGAGGTGGTGAAGAACTTGCGCGGTTCCGACGCGATCAGCGCCTGCTTCTCCTCGATCGACCCGCACATCAGCACCAGCACCTCCTCGCCGGCATCCGCCGGAGCGCCTCTGCCGCCGCCGTCGAATCGCAGCCGCGCGAACAGTCTGTCCTTGACGCGGAAGCCCGGCGTCCCGTAGGAGGGGCGCTCGGTCGTCTCCGGCAGCCCGAGCGCGAGCCGCCGCACGTCCTCCACGTCGGCCATGACGGATGTGTACCACCGCCGCAGTCGCGATACTCCAGCAGCAGATGATCTGGCGCTGGCTGAGACATCACGTGACGGAGCGGCACGCGGGCAACGTCATCTACGGCTCGATCGTCGTCTTCGCGCTCGTGCTCGTGCTCTCGCACGAGCACGCCTCCGCCGGGACGGCGATCATCTCGATCGTCGGCGCCGTCTTCGTCGTCGCGGTCGCGGAGGCGTACGCCGAGTTCCTGCAGGAGATGATCGCCCTGCACCGGCCGCTGAGAGGCAGAGAGCGCCGCCAGATCCTCGCCGGGATCGCCGTCCACGGCGTCGCGGCGCTCGCGCCGATCGTCTTCTTCGTGCTCGCCGCCTTCGACGCGCTCGAGCTCGACACCGCCTACACGACGGCGAAGTGGTTCGGCGTCGCCGTGCTCGGCCTCTACGCCTACGGCGCCTACCGCGCGGCGGGCGTCTCAGTCGCCCGAAGCCTGCTCGCCGGCGGTGTGCTGACGACGATCGGCCTGCTGCTCGTGCTGCTCAAGTCACTCGTCGGCCACTGACCGCTACCCTCGACCGCCGTGCCCGAGCTGCCTGAAGTAGAGACCGTCCGCCGCCAGCTGGAGCCCCGTCTCGTCGGTCGCGTACTGGTCGCGTACGCCGTCCGTGACGAGCGCTGGACCGCGCCGCGCGCCCCCAACGAGGTCGTCGCGCCGCTGATGGGCCGGCGGATCGAGGGCTTCCACCGCCGCGGCAAGTACCTCATCTGGGAGGCGGAGGAGGAGCTGTTCCTGCTGATCCACCTGCGGATGACGGGCAACCTGCTCTACGACGCGCCCGCCAGAACGCCGTACACGCGCGCCCACTTCGGCTTCGACGACGGCCATGACCTGCGCTTCGTCGACCCGCGCCGCTTCGGCACCGGCTGGCTGGTCGCCGGCCAGGACCAGCTCGACGCCTACCTCGACGCGCGCCTCGGCGTCGAGCCGTTCTCCGACGCCTTCACGGCCGAGCACCTGAGAGCGCTGGCGCGCGGCTCGCGGGCGCCGATCAAGGCGTTCCTGCTGGACCAGAAGCGGATCGCCGGCGTCGGCAACATCTACGCCGACGAGGCGCTCTTCCGCTCCAAGCTGCACCCGCTGCGGCCGGCCGGCAGAGTCACGACGGCGCAGTGGGAGCTGCTGCGCGACGCGATCGTCGACGCGCTCAACGCCGGCATCGACGCGAGAGGCGCCTCGATCGACGACTTCCGCGACCTCGACGGCGCACGCGGCTCCTTCCAGGACCGCTTCCTGATCCACCGCCGCGCCGACGAGGGCTGCCTCGAATGCGGCGGCCCGATCCGCAAGATCCACGCCGCCGGCCGCGGCACGTACGTCTGCGAGACCTGCCAGCCGCGTCCGCGCGGGGCGAGAATCGTGCCGATGTCGCGGTGACGCGGCGGCGCGGCGGGGGCGCCAACCGCGCTGCTCGCTAGGATTGACAATCCCGAAAAGCCGACCGGCTATCGGGAGAAGGCCCCGCAACTTTCCCCCACACGAGGAAGCGAAGCTCCTTTCATGCGCCCGACACGTCGTCACGCCGTCGCCCTGCTCACGGCCGCCGCACTGCCGTTGACCCTGGCCGCCTGCGGCTCCGACGACGACTCCTCGGAGACGAGCGCGAGCACCACGGCAGCGGGCGCCGCGACGACCGCGGCCGTCGCCTGCGAGAAGGAGAGCCTCGCGCTCGTCAACGACGGCCAGCTGACCGTCGCGACCGACAGACCGGCCTACCCGCCGTACTTCGAGGACGACGACCCGTCCAACGGCAGAGGATTCGAGAGCGCCGTCGCCTACGCGATCGCCAGACAGCTCGGCTTCGCCGAGGGCGAGGTCAGATGGGTGATCGAGCCGTTCAACTCCTCCTACGCGCCCGGTCCCAAGCGCTTCGACTTCGACGTCAACCAGATCTCGATCACGCCGCAGCGCGAGAGAGCGGTCGACTTCTCCTCGCCGTACTACACCGCCCCGCAGGCGGTCGTCGCGCTGAAGAGATCGGACGCCGCGAGAGCGACCTCGCTCGCCGACCTCGAGGAGGCGCAGCTCGGCGTCCAGATCGGCACGACCAGCCTCGACGCCGTCAGCGAGAGCATCGCGCCGTCGCAGCAGCCGAAGGTCTTCAACGACTCCAACGACGTCGTCCGCGCGCTCAAGCAGGGTCAGGTCGACGCCGTCGTGGTCGACCTGCCGAGCGCCTTCTACCTGACCGCCGCGCAGGTCCCCGAGGCCGCGATCGTCGGCCAGTTCGAGGCGCCCGGCGGCGACTCGTGGGGCGCGCTGCTGGCGAGAGACTCCGAGCTGACCGAGTGCGTCTCCAGAGCGGTCGACGAGCTGAGAGCGGACGGCACGCTCGACAGACTCGAGCAGCAGTGGATGGGCGAGGCCGCCGGCGCGCCCGAGCTGCAGTAGCGGCCGACCCGCCCGCACCCCCACCGCCGCCACACCGTGTCCGTCGTCGACCAGAGCGACCGCAGGGCCGTCCGCGCCGCCGCCCGCCGGCGGCGCGACCGGCGCGGCTTCCTGATCGCGCTCGTCTCCTCGGTCGTCGTCATCGGCGGCCTCGCCACGCTCGTCGTGACGAGCCCCGGCTGGGACGACGTGCGCGAGACCTTCTTCTCGTGGGAGGCGTTCAAGACCAGCTTCCCGGACGTGCTGAGAGGGTTCTGGCTCGACGTGAAGCTGTTCATGATCGTCGAGGCGGTCGTGCTGGTGCTCGGCCTCGCGATCGCGCTGGCGCGCACGACGACGGCGCCGGCGCTGTTCCCGATCCGGCTGCTGCTGTCGGTCTACACCGACGTGATGCGCGGCGTGCCGACGATCCTGCTCGTCTACCTCGTCGGCTTCGGGATCCCGGCGCTGGCGATCGAGGGCTGGCCGAGCGACCCCGTGGTGCTCGGCGGCGCCGCGCTGGCGCTGACCTACAGCGCCTACGTCTCGGAGGTCTACCGCTCCGGCCTCGACGCGGTCCACCCGTCGCAGCGGTCGGCGGCGCTCGCGGTCGGACTCAACCGCACGCAGGCGCTGCGCTTCGTCGTCCTGCCGCAGGCGGTCAGACGCGTGATCCCGCCGCTGCTCAACGACTTCATCTCGCTCCAGAAGGACGTCGCGCTGATCTCGGTGCTCGGCCCGCTGGAGGCGTTCCGCGTCGCGCAGATCCAGGCCTCGTCGGACTTCAACTACACGCCGCTGCTGGCCGCCGCGCTGCTCTACATCTGCGTGACGGTGCCGCTGGCGCGCTTCGTCGACCACATGCAGAGCCGCGGCCCCCGCGCCCGCGA
>DATIOB010000536.1:0-1875 GCA_035473605.1 Conexibacter sp. | reverse complement strand
TCCCGCTATCATTAAGCGACAGTGTACGCTGGCAGGACGTGATATTTGAGAACGGCTACGGCAGTATCAAAACCACCGATACTATGTTCAGGCATCGATACGGCCGGTGGCCGACCCGTTCGTCGACTTCTTCTCCAACCTCGGCCTCGGCATGCTGTTCTTCTTCGCCGGCTACGAGATCGACTTCGAGCGGATCAAAGGGCAGCCGCTGAAGCTCGCCGCGCTCGGCTGGGCGCTGTCGCTGGTGCTCGCCTACGCGCTCGGCGGGCTGCTCGCGGCGGCCGGGATCGTGCTGTCGCTCGTCTTCGTCGGCTCGGCGATGGCGACGACCGCGATCGGCACGCTGATCCCGATCCTGCGCGACGCCGGCGAGCTGAAGAGCCGCTTCGGCACCTACCTGCTCGGCGCCGGCGCGATGGGCGAGTTCGGCCCGATCCTGCTGATCACGCTCGTCTTCTCGACCAAGACCGCGATCGAGAACGCGCTGATCCTGATCGCCTTCGTGATCGTCGCCGTGCTCGCCGGGCTGATAGCGGTGCGCTCGGTCGGCAAGAACTGGGACCTGTTCGAGCGGACGCTGGAGACGAGCAGCCAGCTGGCGATCCGCGTCACCGTCGTGATCGTCTTCGCGCTCGCCGCGCTGGCCGCCTCGCTCGGCCTCGACCTGCTGCTGGGCGGCTTCGTCGCCGGCGTGATCCTGCGCCTGGCGCTGCGCGGCCGCGAGGTCGAGGTGCTGGAGTCGAAGCTGACGGCGGTCGGCTACGGCTTCCTGATCCCCTTCTTCTTCGTCGTCTCCGGCATCAACGTCAACCTCAGCGCGCTGCTCGACGACCCGATCCGCTTCCTCGAGGTGCCGATGTTCGTCGTGCTGTTCCTGGTCGTGCGCGGAACCCCGGCGCTGCTGCTCTACCGCGGCGTGCTGGCCGCGCGCGACCGCGCCGCGCTCGCCTTCTTCTCCGCGACCGAGCTGCCGCTGGTCGTCGCGATCACGACGATCGCGGTCGAGGAGGGCCACATGCGCTCGTCGACCGCGGCGAGCCTGATCGTCGCGGCCATCTGCTCGACGGCGATCTTCCCGATCGTCGGCCTGAAGCTGCGCTCCTCGGCGCCCGCGGAGCCGGCCGTGCCGGCCGCCGAGCCGGCACCGGCGTAGCCGCGCGGCGGGGGCTCGGCGCGGGGCCGAAGGTCAGAGTCCTGGGGGCACATTGGGGGATGCCCCTGATGTGCCGAGCGGTCACCGTTCCTAGGCTTCGCCCACCACGGAACTTCCCACCAGGAGGAACTGCATGACACGTACGCGGATCGCGTGCGCCGCGGCGCTGACGCTCGCGCTCGCACCGCTCGGCGCCGGCACGGCGTCGGCCGCCAGAAGAGCCCAGGGACCGCCGCCCCCGCCGAAGGCGACCGGTGGCAAGAAGGTCACGACCATCGCCCAGGGCATCCCGACCCCGACGCAGTTCGCGTTCGGCAGAGGCACGGTCTTCGTCGCCGGCGCGGGCGCTGAGGACGGCTCCGCCCCGGGCGGCGTCTACACGCTGAAGGGCGGCAGAGCGACGCGCGTGAAGGGCTCGCCGAGAATGGTCTTCGGCCTCGCCTTCTCGGGCGGCACGCTCTACGCCTCCTCCGGCCCGACGATCGTCGCCGCCAGCGGCTGGAACGGCAAGACGTTCACCGGCGGCTTCAAGACGATCTTCACCGCTCCGAAGGGCTTCACCGGCTTCAACGGCATCGCGATCCGCGACGGCCTCATCTACGCCGGCGTCTCGATGGCCGAGAAGGGCGACAGCAAGAAGGTCGACGCACCGTTCGCGCAGTCGATCGTCACGCTGACGACCAGCGGAAGAGACCTCACCAGCTACGCGACCGGCCTGCGCC
>DATIOB010000535.1:0-4565 GCA_035473605.1 Conexibacter sp. | reverse complement strand
ACGTAGGAGGAGAAGCCGAGGTGCTCGCCGGCGGTGTCGAGCAGGCAGGTCGAGAAGTCCTTCGACTCCGTCACGATCGGCGACCCGGAGGTGCGCACGAGCGTGATCGCCATCTCGTCGGTGAGGTTCTGCAGCGCCTTCCGATGGACCTCGGCGGCGATCACGTCGTAGTCGGCAGTGCTCATCGCAGCTCGCTCCCTCATCGCGTCAGGACGTAGTTCATGTGCTCGTCGCGCTCGGCGGTCGTGCCCGGCGGGACGTAGATCGTCGTGTCGACCGCGTCGATGATCGCCGGGCCCTCGACGCGCGCCCCGACGGTGAAGCGGGCGTCGTCGATCACCGGGATCCGCTCGCGACGGCGCTCGGCCGGCAGGAAGACCTCGCGCGTCTCGCGCACCAGCTCGCCGTCGGCGCTGCCGCCGCCGGCGACCGCGCCCAGCTGCGGGCGCTCGCCGCGCCCGGTGACGGTGACGCTGTAGTTGATCAGCGACGCCGGCACGCCCTTCCACGCCGTCCCCTCGCCGTAGGTGCGCTCGTAGTGGGCGAGGAAGTCGTCGAAGATCGCGCTCGCGTCCTCCGCCGTCAGCGGCCGCGCCGGCATCGGCAGCGTCAGCTCGTACGCCTGCCCCTGGAAGCGCAGGTCGGCGCTGCGCTGCACGTCGATCTGGTCGCGCGCGAAGCCCTCGGCCTCCATCTGCGCGATCGCCTCCTCGACCATCCGCGCCGCGATCGCGTTGACGCGCTCGACGCCGTCGGGCTTGGAGAGGTCCCAGTTGACGCCCTGGTCGTTGCGCGTCACGTAGTCCGACGACAGCAGCCCGAGCGCGCAGAAGACCGAGCTGTTCTGCGGGATCACGATCGTGTCGATCGAGAGCCGCTCGGCGATCTGCGAGGCGAACAGCGGCAGCGTGCCGCCGTAGGCGAGGAAGAGGAAGTCGCGCGGGTCGTGGCCCTTGCCGACGCTGACCTCGCGCACGGCGTTGGCCATGTTGACGACGACGAGGTCGTGGATCGCCGCGGCCGACTCCTCCGTGCTCCAGCCGAAGCGCGCGCTGAAGGTGCCGTCGAGCGCCTCGCGCGAGAGCTCCGGGCGCAGCTGCACGCGCCCGCCGAGGTAGTTGTCGGGGTCGATGAAGCCGAGCGTCACCATCGCGTCGGTGACGGTCGGCTGCTCGCCGCCGCGGCCGAGCGCCGCGGGGCCGGGGGTCGAGCCGGCGCTCTGCGGGCCGACCTGCGGCACGCCGCGCTCGGAGACCCAGCCGATCGAGCCGCCGCCGGCGCCGACCGAGATCACGTCGACGATGTTGACGCCGGTCATGAACGGGCCGAGCTGGAGGTTCTTGTCGATGTGGATCTCGTTGTCGGAGATGATCCCCGTGTCGAAGCTGGTGCCGCCCATGTCGCCGAGCAGCACCCGTCTCTTGCCCATCCGCTTGGCCAGCTCGTTGGCGCCGAGCGCGCCGCCGGCGGGGCCGGAGCCGAGCAGCCCGAGCGGGTACTGGCGCGCCTTCTCGAGGCTGATGCCGCCGCCGAGCCCCTGGAAGAAGGCGAGGCCGCCGCCGAGGCCGGCCGAGCGCAGTCTCTCGTTCAGCGAGGTCAGGTAGACCTCGGCGCGGTCCTGCACGAACGAGTTGAGGATCGCCGTCGTCCAGCGGCGCGTCTCGCCCTCGACCGGGAAGACGCGGTGCGACGGCGTCACGAACAGGTCCGGGTAGATCTCCTTGATCGCGGCCTCGGCCGCCAGCTCGTGCGCCTCGTTGGCGTGGCTCCAGAGGAAGCAGACGGCGAGCGCGTCGACGCCGACCTCCTCGACGAGGTGCTTCGCCTGCGCCTTCACCTGCTCGACGTCGAGCGGGACCAGCACCTCGCCGGCCCAGTTGACGCGCTCCTCGACCTCGGCGATCGCGCGGCGCTCGACGAGGTCGGGCACGTTGACCTGCAGGTGGTCGTCGATCTCGGTCGTGCGCGGTCCCCCGGCGAGCCGGAAGGCGTCTCTGAAGCCGCTCGTGATCAGCACGCCGACGCGCGACCCTCTCAGCGTCGTGATCGTGTTCGTCACGACCGTCGTGCCGTTGATGAAGAGCTGCGTGCGCCGCAGCAGCTCCTCCATCCCCAGCTCGTAGTTGGTCGCCGCCACGCCGACCGCCTCGAGCACGCCGCGGCTGAAGTCGTCATAGGTCGTCAACGCCTTGCCGCGCTCGACGCGGCCGTCGTAGACGACCGATACGTCGGTGTGCGTGCCGCCGACGTCGACGCCGATGAACGCGCTGGGGGCGGTTCCGTTCCCGTTGCCCACGCTGTTGCTCATGTCTCTCCTCGCCCGATTTCGTCACCGACCGCGCTACGGCACGAGCGGTTCGCCGGCATTGGTGAACCGCTCCCGCAGCAGGAACTTCTTCGCCTTGCCGCCGGCCGTGCGCGGCAGCGCGTCGACCACCCGCACCTGCGTCGGCTTCTTGTAGCCGGCCAGGCGCTCGGTGCAGAACGCGATCACGTCGTCCTCGTCGACGATCGCGCCGGGGGTCGGCTCGACCACGACGCAGACCGTCTCGCCCCACTTCTCGTGCGGCAGCCCGATCGCCGCCGCGTCGGCGACGTCGGGATGCTCGCGCAGCACGTCCTCGATCTCCGACGGGAAGATGTTCATCCCGCCGCTGATGATCATGTCGCCCTTGCGGCCGGAGATGAAGAGGAAGCCGTCGTCGTCGAAGCGGCCCATGTCGCCGGTGTGCAGCCAGCCGTCGACGATCAGCCGCGCGGTCAGCTCCGGGTCGTCCCAGTAGCCGGCCGTCACCGACGGCGCGCGCACGACGATCTCGCCCTCGGCGCCGGTCGGCACCTCCAGCCCGTTCGGGTCGAGCAGCCTGATCTCGACGTGCTGCGAGGGCTTGCCGGCCGAGCCGGGCTTCGCGCGCGCGTCCTGCGGGCGCACGAAGGTGACCGAGCCGCCGCCCTCGGTCAGGCCGTAGACCTGGATGAAGTCGGTCTGCGGGAAGGCCCGCTGCGCCCGCTCGGTCGTCGCGACCGAGACCGGCTGGCCGCCGCACATGATCATCTTCAGGCAGCTGAGGTCGTGCTCGCCGAGCGTCGGCAGGCGCAGGATCTCGTAGAGCATCGTCGGCACCCACAGCACGTGGCTGATCCGCTCGCGCGCGATGTAGCGGACGACCTCCTCGGCGTCGAAGCCGCTGGAGCGCTTGACGTGGACCGTGCCGCCCTGGTGCAGGATCGGCCAGGTGAAGTCGTGGCGGCCGCCGATGTAGTAGAGGTCGATGATCGCGTAGGTCGAGTGCTGCGGACCGAGCTGGAAGTCGGTCACCTGCTGCAGCGCGTTCCACAGCAGCGTGCCGTTGGTCCACACGACGCCCTTCGGATTGCCGGTCGTGCCGGAGGTGAAGATGATCTCGTGCGGATCGGTCAGGCGGCCGCTGCGCGCGGGCCGCTCGCCGCTCGCCGAGGCGCGCAGCTCGTCGTAGGAGATGTCGCCGCTGGTGCCGTCGAGCGTGATGACGGTGCGCAGGTCGGGCAGCTCGCCGGAGCGGCGCAGCTCGAGGATCGTGCCGAGGAAGCGCTCCTCGACGAAGATCGCGCGGGCCGCGCAGCGGCGCAGCAGGTTGGCCAGCTCGCCGGCGCGCAGGCGCCAGTTGAGCGGCACCATGATCGCGCGGGCGGCCGCGATCCCGACCTCCAGCTCGATGAACTCGAGCTGGTTGGAGCTGAGGATCGCGACGCGGTCCAGCTCCTCGATCCCGAGCCCGACGAGCGCGTTGGCGACGCGGCGGCTGCGGTCGCGCAGCTCGCCGTAGGTGCGCACGCGCCCCTCGAAGACGATCGCCGGCTTGGCGAGGTCGAGGCCGGCTCGCTCCAGCAGGTACGGGAGCGCGAGCGCGTCCCAGCGCGCCGCCCCCGCAAGGTCGAGCTTGACGTTGCTCAGCGCCATGTCCTCCATGGCCCCCTCCCTCATCCCGGTCCTCATGCCAGCCGAGCTTCTCAGCGGCCCGGCGGCGCGGCTACTGGCACTACCGCCAGTCACCGCTCACCACCCCATCAGCGCGGTCAGGTCCTGGCGCAGACCAGGCAGCACGAACCGCCCCCACGCCATCCGCACGTCACGTGTGCGGGCGTCGGCGTAGACGCGGATCCCCGTCGTCATGATCGCGAACAGCATCAGCGCGCCGAGCGCGGTGAAGGTGCGCACGACCTCGGGGTCGACCGGCCGTCCGCTGAGCAGCTCGTAGCGCTCGTGGAACCAGGTGCGCTCGGCGACGGCGTTGAGCAGCGGCGAGCCCGGCGTCGTGAACTTGCCGGCGTGGTAGTCGAGCGCCATGTAACCGAGGTCGAAGCGCGGGTCGCCGAAGGAGCACAGCTCCCAGTCGAGGATCCCGGAGACGCGGCCGCCGTCGATCAGGCAGTTGCCGATGCGGTAGTCGCCGTGCACGAGGCAGGGCGCGACCGGGTCGGGCTCGCGCGAGCGGACCCACGCGTAGGCCTCGTCGACGACGGGGTCGCGCACGAGCTTCATCTCCTCGTACGCCCTGCCAGCGGTCGACCGTGCGCTGGAAGTC
>DATIOB010000534.1:0-2619 GCA_035473605.1 Conexibacter sp. | reverse complement strand
CTGCCGGATCATCCTGTGCCGCTGATCTGCGACCGCCGCCAGATCGCGCAGGTGCTGACCAACATCCTCAAGAACTCGGCCGAGGCGATCTCGCTCACGGCCGAGCTCAAACCACAAGTCGTGCTGATGGACGTCCGCATGCCCGACCTCGACGGGATCGAGGCGACGCGGCTGCTGCAGGCCCAGCTGCCGGCCACGCGCGTCCTCGTCGTGACGATGTTCCACCTCGACGAGTACGTGCTCGCGGCGCTGCGCGCCGGCGCCTCCGGCTACCTGCTGAAGGACGCCGGGCCGGACGCGCTGGTCGACGCGGTCCGCACCGTCGCGCGCGGCGACGCGCTGCTGTCGCCGTCGATCACGCGCAAGCTGATCTCCCACTACGTGCGCACGCCCGCGCCCGACGCCGCGGTCGCCGAGCGGCTGAGCCGGCTGACGATGCGCGAGATCGACGTCGTGCGGCTCGTCGCACAGGGGCTGACGAACATCGAGATCGGCGCGCGGCTGCAGCTCAGCGCCGGCACGATCAAGACCCACGTCACGAACGTGCTGACGAAGTTCGGCCTGCGCAACCGCACGCAGATCGTGATCGCCGCGTACGAGACCGGGCTGGTCGAGCTGGGCCACGGGCTCGTCGCCGAGACGCCGCAGCCGCCCTCTGGCTGACGCGGCTGCCCAGCGCGACCCGGCGCCGGCGATGGCCGCCGACGAGCAGCAGCGCGAGCGGGCCGGCGCACGGCGGCTCGACCTGCTGCTGGCGGGGTGGCTGCTGGCGATCGGCCAACTGGAGCTGCTGCTGACCGAGCCGAAGGGCGACGCGCTCGCCGCGCGGCTGCTGTGGGCGGTCGCGGCGGTGGCGGTGACGACGCGGCGCGCGCACCCGCTGCTGTTCTTCGCCTGGGCCGTCGCGGTGCAGGCGGCCAGCGCCGGCTGGGATCTGCGACCGGAGTCGTTCAGCGCGCTCGGGTGGCTGTACCCGACGCTGGCGCTGTTCGGGCTCGGCGCCTACGTCGGCGACCCGCGCCGCGCCCGCGCCGCGGCGGCCGGCGGCCTGCTGCTGATGTTCGCGACGCGCGCCGCGCTCGACGCCGCCGGCTGGCTGCACCACCCGACGCTCGACGCCTGGCTCGGCGAGCTGTCGCTGTTCCTCCCCGCCGCGGCCGGCGGGATCCTGCTGCGCGATCGCACCGAGGCGCTCACGGCCGCCCGCGCACGAGCGCGCGCGGCCGCGGTCGACGACGGCGCGGCGGCGGTCGCGCTCGCGCTGACGGAGGAGCGGACGCGGATCGCGCGCGAGCTGCATGCCGTCGTGACCGGCTGCGTGCGGACCGTGCTCGACGAGCTGGAGGCGCTGCGCTCGCCGCTGACGGTCGCGCCGCAGGCGGTGCTCGGCGCGCTGCGGCGAGCGCGCGCGGCGAGCCAGCGCGCGCTGGCGGAGATGCGGCGGATGCTCGACCTGCTGCGCGCCGAGCCGGAGGTGGCGGCGCTGGCGGGTGCCGGCCTCGCCGCGCCGCCGGCCGCCCAGCGCGCGGGGAGCCTCCTGCGCGGGGCGCTGCTGCCGCTGTTCGTGCTCGCGATCGGGCTGTTGGAGACGCTCGCCGCGAGCGGGCGACCGGTCGGCTTCTACGGCAGCGCCACGGCCGCCGAGCGACTGGTCGGCACGATCGCGCTGGCGCTCGCGTTCGTGCCGTACCGGCGCTGGCCGTTGGCGAGCGTCGCCGCTGCGCTCGCGGTCGTGCTGCTGCGCTACGGCGTCAGCGACGATCTGATCGGGCTCGATCTGCCGACCTGCCTCGCGGCCTTCGTGGCCGGCGGCTACGTGCGCCGGCCGGCGCTCGCGGTCGCCGGCGGCGTCGCCGCGACCGCGAGCGGGATCGCCGCCAACGCGCTGATGCTCGGCTGGGCCGGCGCCTTCGATCCGCTCGCCGCGGCGCTCTTCGGCGTGACGATGACGACCGCCGCCTGGGGCACCGGCTTCGCGGTCCGGCGGCGGATCGCCGAGGCGGCCGAGCTGCGCGCGCTGACCGCCGCCGAGGAGGCCCGCCGCGCGCGCCAGGTCGAGCTGGCGCTGACGGCCGAGCGGCTCGGCGTCGCACGCGAGCTGCACGATCTCGTCGGCCACGGCCTCGGCTCGATCGCGCTGCAGACCGCCGCCGCCGAGCGCCTGCTGCCGCTGCGGCCCGACGACGCCGCGACGGCGATCGCCGCCGTCGACGCCGCCGCGCGCGACACGCTGGCTGAGCTGGAGCAGCTGCTCGCCGCGCTCGGCGACCGTCACGCGGATGGCGACGATCGACGGCACGGCGACGCGGTCGGCGGCGGCAGAGCCGTGGGCGGTGGTGCGGTGCGGGGGCACGGGGCGCCGTCGCTCGCGCAGCTGCCGCAGCTGCTCCACGGCGCGCGGCGCGGCGGCCTGACGATCGTCTGCGAGCTGCGCGGCACGGTCGCCGTCGTGCCGCCGGGGCAGTCGGCGGCCGCCTATCGGATCGTCCAGGAGGCGCTGACGAACGCGCGCAAGCACGGCGACGCCGCGCGCGAGGTGCGCCTCCGCATCCTCTGCGCGCCGGGCGGCGTCGAGCTGGAGGTCCGCAACGCGCTGCCGCCGGCGCCGTGCGACATGAG
>DATIOB010000533.1:0-8511 GCA_035473605.1 Conexibacter sp. | reverse complement strand
GCGCGGTCGGAGAGCCGGACCGCGCCGCTGCGGACCGCCAGCTCCAGCGCGCGCCGCAGCGTGGCGCGTGCCTCCGTGCGCTGCCCGGCCCGCCGCAGCGCGGCGCCCAGCTCGACGAGCGAGCGCGTCAGCTCGACGCGTGCGCGCGACTCCTCCAGCACCGCGACCGCCTCGCTCAGGCCGGCGATCGCGCGTTCGCCGCCGTGCGCGAGCGCCTGCGCGTGCAGCGCCATCCCGAGCGCGCGCGGCGCGCCGAATCCGCGCGCCCGCCGCACGTCCTCGTCGGCGAGCAGCAGCGCCTCGTCGCGCTCGCCGAGGGCGGTGTGCGCCAGCGAGGCGGCGGCGCGGCAGCCGCTCGGCGCGGGGCAGAGCGCGCCCCATTCGTGCTCGCGCCGCATCCCCGCGAGCAGGTCGTCGAGCCCGACGCGGACCTCGCCGAGCGCGACGCTGAGCGAGCCGCGGGCGTGGTGCACGAGGTGGTACGGCAGCGAGTCGGTGTCGTGCTGCTCGGGGGCCATCGCGTCGCGCAGCCGGCGCAGCTCGTCGTGCGGGAGGCCGCGCTCCATCGCGACCAGCGCCTGGATCGCCTGGGCGGCCGAGCGGAACGTCTCGGCGCCGGCCATCTCGCTCGCCAGCTCCAGCGACGCGGTCGCGTCGGCATCGGCGTCGGCGAGCGCCCCGAGCCGCCAGTTGTTGAGCGCGCTCATGCTGTGCGCGGCCGAGAAGGCGACGCCGGAGCCGCGGCGGCGGGCGCCGTCGAGCATCGTCGCGAAGACCGTCGCGGCGTGGTCGAAGCGGTCGGCCCACATCGCCCCGACGCCGCTCATCAGCCGCCCGTAGCCGCATGCGGTGACCTCGTCCGGGATCAGCTCGCCGACCATCGCGCGGGTCGCCAGCTCGGCCGCGTGCGCGGCGCTGCTGCCGGCCGCGCTCTCGTCGAACGCGAGCGCCGCGATCGTCCAGGCCTCGAGCATCGTCCGCGGCGGTCGGCCCGGGTCGGCCTGCTGCGCCAGGCGCGGCTGGAGCCGTTCGCGGGCGCCGACGCTGAGGTAGCCGGAGCTGACCAGCTCGACCTCGATCTGCTCGGCGAGCGCGGCGTCGAGCTGGCCCGCGTGCACGAGCCGCTGTTCGAGGATCTCGACCGCCTGCACCGCGCGGCCGCCGTACTTGAGGCGGCGCGCCAGCTCCAGCGCGGCACGGGCGCGCGTCGGCTCGTCCTCCGCCAGCACGAGCGCCTCCTCGAGGTGACGGATCGCCTCCGAGCCGCCCGCGCGCGTCTCCGCCCGTCCCAGCTCGATCAGCAGCTGCGGGCGGACCGTCTCCTGGGGCGGCTCCAGCAGCGCCCGCTCCAGGTAGGTGACGGCGCTGCGCGGCGCCCCGAGCGCGCCGGCGCGGGCGGCGGCCGAGCGCAGCGTCTCGACGGCGTCGACGTCGCCGCAGGGGTCGGTCGCGAGCAGGTGCGCGGCCTGCGCGTCGGCGCCGGCGCCGCGGGCGGCGAGCAGGCGGGCCGCCTGCGCGTGCGCGGCGCTGCGCTCGCCGGGCGTCAGCGCGCTGTAGACGGTCGTGCGGATCAGCGGGTGGGCGAAGGCGAGGCCGTTGCGGTCCTCGAGCATCTCCGCGCGGCAGAGCGCGGCCGCCGCCTCCCCGGCGGTCTCGTCGTCCATCTCCGCGAGCGCGGCCGCGAGGCCCTGCGAGGTGCCGTCGCCGAGCACGGCGACGGCGCGGGCGAAGGCGACGGTGCCGCTCGGCATCGTGCCGAGCCGGCGCGTGACGACCGCCGAGACGCCGCCGGGCGCGAGCGCCCCGACGCGATGCGCGGCGGCCGCCGTCGGTTCGAGCCGCTCGGCTCCGACCTCGCGCAGCAGCTCCGTCAGCAGGAAGGGGTTGCCGCCCGTGGCGGTGTGGCAGGCGTGCGCGAAGGCGGGGTCGACGTGCGCGTCGACGACGGTGCGGACCCACTCGCCGACGACGGCGTCGCTGAGCGGCGCCGGGCGCAGGACGGTCGCGGCCGGGTCGGTGACGATCGGCGACAGCAGCGGGTTGCGCTCGGCGTGCGCCGGCCGCGTCCCGACGACGAGCAGGATCGGCAGCTCGTCGATCCGGCGCGAGAGGAACTGGACGAAGCTCAGCGACGGCTCGTCGGCCCACTGGGCGTCGTCGAACAGGATCACAAGCGGCGCGGAGGCGGCGAGGTGCGCGCACAGCCAGTAGAGCCCGTGCAGCGTCGGATAGAGGTCGTCGGCGCTGGCGCTCGTGGCGCCCTCGTCGAACAGCTCGGCCGCCAGCCGCGCCGCGCCGGCGAAGGCGGCTGCGCGCTCGTCCTCGTCCATCGCGAAGACGACCTGGTCGAGCAGCTGGTGGACCATGCCGAAGGGGAAGCGCGACTCCAGCTCGCTCGCGCGGGCCGACAGCGAGCGTGCGCGGCCCTCGCGCGCCTGCTCGCGCACCGCCGCCAGCAGCGTGGTCTTGCCGATCCCGGCCGTGCCCTCGACGACGACCGTGCCGCCCCTGCCAGCCGCCGCCGCGTCGAGCGCGGCGCCGAGCCGCGTCAGCTCTGCGGTTCGCTCGTGGAGGCGAGTCGCGACGCTCATGCTCTGGATCCTAAGGACATCGACGGTCCATGCGCCAGCGTCATGAGCGCGCCGGGCAGGTGCCCGGGGTCCGTCGGGCGGCGTCACCGCGGGCCGCTTCAGCCGCAGCGGCCGGATGCGCCGGTCTGCGCGTTCAGCACCCCGCCGATGCGCAGATCGCGCAGCACAGGCTTCGGCGCGCGGCGGCGCCAGTAGGCGCACGTGGCGATCCCGCCGCCCTGCGTGCCGATGACGCGGAACGCCGTCCCGCTCCGTCTGGGCCGCTTCAGCAGCACGGCCGAGAAGCCCTCGTTGGTGACCTCGGCCCAGGCGAAGCGCGGGTTGCGCGTCGAGATGCGGGCGCCGTGGTAGCGGCAGGGGCCGGCGGGGCTGCGGCAGGCGTCGAGCGCCAGCCGCTTGATCGCGACCGCCTCCTTCGGCGTCGGCCGCCGTGCCGCCTCCGCTGCGGCGGCGCTCAGCAGCAACGCGCCGACGAGCAGCGCGAGCGCGACCAGCATCCCGTTGCGTGCACGACCCACGGCGGGCAGCATCACGGCGCGGCGGTCGGGACGCAACCCGTCGCGTCCGCCGGCCGACATCGCGCGCTGTTCACCAACCGTTCATCTTCCGCGCCTACGCTGCCGCCCGTGAAGGTGATGGTCGTCGACGACGAGCCGGCGATGCGGGAGGCGCTCGAACTCGCGCTGCGGCTCGACGGCTTCGAGGTCGAGCTGGCCAGCGACGGGCGCGAGGCGATCCGCCGGCTGCCGAGAGCGCGCCCCGACGTGGTGCTGCTCGACGTGCTGATGCCGGAGCTGGACGGGATCGAGGTCTGCCGGCGGATGCGCGACGCCGGCGATCGCACCCCGGTGCTGATGCTGACCGCGCGCGACGAGGTCGACGACCGCGTCGCGGGGCTGGAGGCCGGCGCCGACGACTACCTCGCGAAGCCGTTCGCGCTGCCGGAGCTGCTGGCGCGGCTGCGCGCGCTGCTGCGGCGGACCGGCTGGGCGAGCGACGGCGAGCTGCTGCGCTTCGACGACCTCGAGCTCGACCCCGGCGCCTGCGAGGCCCATCGCGGCGGCAGCACGCTGGAGCTGACGCGGACCGAGTTCCTGCTGCTGGAGCTGTTCCTGCGCAACCCGCGGCAGGTGCTGACGCGGGCGCTGATCGTCGAGCACGTGTGGGGCTACGACTTCGGCCCGACCTCCAACTCGATCGAGGTCTACGTCGGCTACCTGCGGCGCAAGACCGAGGCCGGCGGCCGCACGCGGCTGCTGCACACGGTGCGCGGCGTCGGCTACGTGCTGCGGCAGGCGCGATGAGCTTCCGCACGCGCGTCGTCGTGCTCGTCGCGGCCGCCGTCGCCACCGCGATCGTCGCGGCGACGGCACTGATCTACGTGACGATGCGCAACGAGCTGTACGGCAACCTCGACGAGCGTCTGCGGGCGCAGGCGCCGCGCGCCTTCTTCGTCTCGGCGAGAAGAGCGCTCGGCGTCGCCGGTGAGGGCAGAGTCACGACGAAGGTGCTGCGCAGAGAGGGCGACGTGTCGTACGGCGCGGTCGAGCGGGAGCCGCCCGCGGGCGTGTCCAGACCCGCCGAGGGAACGATCCGGCGCACGCAGATCATCGTCCCCGGCGCGCTCGGCGCCTCCGACGCCGTCGCGCAGCTGCTGACGCCGGAGGGCGACGTGCTCGGCGGCTCCTTCGACGGCAGAGCGCTGCTGCCGACGACCGAGCGGACGAGGGCGGTCGCGGCCGGCGAGGCCGACGCCTTCTTCTCCGACGCCTCCGTCAACGGCGTCTCCGTGCGGATGCTGACGGTCGCCGCGCCCGACGGCTCGGCGCTGACCGTCGCCGAGCCGCGCGAGGAGGTCGACGGCGCGCTGCGCCGGCTGCTGGCGATCCTGCTCGGCGTCAGCGGCAGCGGCGTCGCGGTCGCGGCCGGGCTCGGGGTGCTCGTCTCGCGCCGCGTGCTGAAGCCGGTCGAGCGCCTCACCGGCGCGACCGAGCACGTCGCCGCGACGCAGGATCTCAGCCGCCGGATCGACGTCAGCGGCACCGACGAGCTGGCGCGGATGGCGCGCAGCTTCAACACGATGCTCGCCGCGCTCGACGGTGCGCGCGCCGCGCAGCGGCAGCTCGTCGCCGACGCCTCGCACGAGCTGCGCACGCCGCTGACGGCGGTGCGGACCTCGATCGAGGCGCTCGCCGGCGCGCCCGACCTGCCGGCCGCCGAGCGCGCCAGAGTGCTCGCCGCCGCGCAGGTCCAGCTGGAGGACCTCAGCACGCTGATCGGCGACCTCGTCGACCTCGCGCGGCCGGCGGCGCCGGCCGAGGAGGTCGAGGCCGTGCGGCTCGACCTGCTCGTCACCGAGGCGGTCGAGCGGGCGCGCCGGCACGCGCCGGGCGCCGACTTCCAGCTCGACGTGGAGGAGACGATCGTCGACGCGGTGCCGGGACGTCTGCATCGCGCCGTCGGCAACCTGCTCGACAACGCGGTCAAGCACGGCGGCGCCGACGGCGTCATAGAGGTGCGCGTGCGCGGCGGCGAGGTGAGCGTGCGGGACCACGGTCCCGGGATCGCGGCGGAGGACCTGCCGCACGTCTTCGACCGCTTCTACCGCGCGCGCCGCGCCCGCGGCCTGCCCGGCGCCGGGCTCGGGCTCGCGATCGTGCGGCAGGTGGCGGAGGCGCACGGCGGCAGCGTGCGCGCGCAGACGGTCGCCGGCGGCGGCGCCCGGCTCGTCCTTTCACTGCCCTCCTAGGTCGCTCTCACCAACCGTTCACGGACGGCTGGCTCGATGTGGTCATGACCCGTCGAACCGGAGGAGATCCGACCGTGACCAGCCCATTCCGCCGCCTCGTCCCGCTGCTCGCCGTCGCGCTCGCGGTGCTCACCATCGCCGCCTGCGGCAGCGACTCGCCCAGCTCCGCGGGCGACAGCGACGAGGAGACGCGGCTCGCCTTCGAGGACTGCCTGCGCGAGGAGGGGCTCGACGTCAGATCGGACGGCAACGGCCGGTTCGCGATCCGCGCGACCGCCAGACCCGGCAGCAGCGGGGACGCGATGTCGAGCAGCGACAGAGCGTTCGAGACCTGCCGCAGAAAGACTGGCTGGGCGCCGAAGCCGCCGAGCGAGGCGCAGCAGCAGGAGATGCGCGAGAGAGGCCTCGCGTTCGCGCAGTGCATGCGCGAGCACGGCGTCGAGATGGCCGACCCGAGCGCCGACGGCAGAATGACGCTGAGAGTCGAGGAGGGCGAGAGCGCGACGCTCAGACGCGCCCAGGAGGCGTGCGACGAGCTGATGGGCGGCGCGATGCCGGTCTCCCCGGGCGAGCCGGCGCAGTGAGAGCGCGCCTCGTCGCCTCCGTCGCGCTGCCGGTCGCCGCCGCTGGCGCGCTCGCGGCGGTGCTCGCCGCGGGCGGCGGCGCCTCGGGCGGCGAGGAGCCATCGTCGGGGCGCCGCGGGAGCGAGGTCGTCGAGCGGCGCACGCTGGTCGAGAACGCGACCGTCGACGGCACGCTCGGCTACGACGATCCGCGTCCGGCGCTCGACCGCCTCGGCGGCACGCTGACGTGGCTGCCGCGGACCGGCGCGACGATCCGGCCCGGCGAGCGGCTGTTCGCCGTCGACGGCGAGCCGGTGATCCTGCTCGACGGCCGCGTGCCGGCGTGGCGCGCGCTGACCAGCGGCGACGAGGGCGCCGACGTGCGCCAGCTGGAGCGCAACCTCTCCGCGTTCGGCTACGACCCCGGGACGGTCGACGACGAGTACACGTCGGCGACCGCCGCCGCCGTCAGCGACTGGCAGGAGTCGCTGGGGGTGGAGGAGAGCGGCACGGTCGAGCTGGGCAGCGTCGTCTTCCTGCCGGGCGCGCGCCGCGTCGCGGAGGTGAGCGGCTCGCTCGGCGGCAGCGCGGGAAGCGCGAACGCGAGCTGGGACGGGGGCAGCTCGGGCGCGCTCCAGACGCTCGCGATCGCCGACCCCGGCGGCGCGACGACGCCGCCCGCGGGCGAGACGACGCCGCAGCAGACGAGCACGACGCCGCCGGCCGAGACGACGCCGACGACACCCGAGACCACGCCCGCGACGCCCCCGACGACGCCGAGAACGACGCCGACGACGCCCAGAACCACGCCCAGAACGACGCCGACGACGCCCAGAACCACGCCGACGACGCCGCACGGCGACGGCAACGGCTCCGGCAGAGGAGGCGACGGGGGCGGCGGCCCGCCGGCCGCCGGCGGCAGCCCGCAGGCGACGCCCTCGGCCAGCGGCGGCGGTGGCGGAGGAGACGGCGGCGACCCGAGCGCGGGCGACGGCGGCTCCGGCGGGGGCGCCGGCAGCGAGGTGCTGAGCACGACCTCCACACGGCGCGTCGTGACGGCCGACGTCGACGCGGCCGACCAGGGGCTCGCGCGCGTGGGCGGGCGGGCGACCGTCGAGCTGCCGAGCGGCCGCCGCGTGCAGGGCCGGATCGTCGCGGTCGGCACCGTCGTGACCGGCGGCGACGACGGCGGCGACCCGGGCGGCTCCGGCGAGGAGAGCGAGGCGACGCTGCCGGTCACGATCGAGCTGCGCTCGCAGCGCGGCGTCGGCCGGCTCGACCAGGCGCCGGTCGTCGTCGAGCTGGCGCGGACGACGCGCAGAGACGTGCTGGCGGTGCCGGTCGCGGCGCTCGTGGCGCGGGCCGGCGGCGGCTACGCGGTGCGCGTGCGCAGCGGGACGGCGACGCGCGAGGTCGCGGTCGAGCCGGGCATGTTCGCCGACGGCTACGTCGAGCTGACCGCCGGCGGCGTGCGCGCCGGCGACCGCGTCGAGGTGCCGCGATGATCCCCGTCCTCGAGCTCGACGACGTCACGAAGCAGTACCCGGGCGTGACCGCGCTCGACCGCGTCTCGCTGCGGATCGGCGCCGGCGAGCTGCTCGCGATCGTCGGGCCGTCGGGCTCGGGCAAGTCGACGCTGCTGCAGATCATGGGCACGCTCGACCGTCCGAGCAGCGGCCGCGTGCTGATCGAGGGGCGCGACGCCGCCGCGTGCGACGACGGTGAGCTGGCCGCGCTGCGCGCGCGCCGGATCGGCTTCGTCTTCCAGCAGTTCTTCCTGCTCGACGGCGCCAGCGCGCTCGACAACGTCGCCGACGGTCTGCTCTACACCGGCACGCCGCGGTCGCAGCGGCGCGAGCGTGCGCGCGAGGCGCTTGACCGCGTGGGTCTCAGCGAGCGCGCCCACCACGTCCCGGCGGCGCTCTCCGGCGGAGAGCGCCAGCGCGTCGGGATCGCCCGCGCGATCGTCGCGCGGCCGGCGATCGTGCTCGCCGACGAGCCGACCGGCGCGCTCGACAGCGCCCGCGGCGCGGAGATCGTCGGGCTGCTGCGCGAGCTGAACGCGCAGGGCACGACGATCGCGGTGATCACGCACGACCGCGAGATCGCCGGCGGCCTGCCGCGCCAGGTGTCGGTCCGCGACGGGCGGCTCGTCGGTGACGAGGTCGCCGCATGAGACGGCCGCGCGAGGAGGCGCCCAGCCGCCTCCTGCTCGCCGACGCGCTGCGGCTCGGCGCGCACGGCTTGAGCACGCGGCGGGCGCGCGCGGCGCTGTCGGCGATCGGGGTCGCGATCGGCGTCGCCGCGATGGTCGCCGTGCTCGGGGTCGCCGAGTCGAGCCGCACGCGCGTGCTCGACGAGCTGGACCGGCTCGGCACGAACCTGCTGACGGTCGGCCCCGGCGAGAGCTTCTTCGGCGACACGGTGACGCTGCCCAGGAGCGCGGCGCCGGCGCTGCGCGGACTCCCGGGGGTCGAGCTGGCCGCCGCCGCCACGAGCGTCGGCGAGTCGGTCCGGCGGACCGACAGGATCCCGGAGGCCGAGACCGGCGGGATCGACCTGACCGCCGCCGAGCCGGGCCTGCTCGCCGCCGTCGGCGGCGCGCTCG
>DATIOB010000532.1:0-3310 GCA_035473605.1 Conexibacter sp. | reverse complement strand
GCCGCCAGCTGGCGCTCGAGGCGTTCCAGGCGCGCCTCCTGCTCGGCGACGACGGCGCGCAGCTCGGCGAGACCGTGAGTTCCCTCGCTCACTCCTAGATAGTGGATCGCTGCCTCCCGCACCAACCGGGCGCGGGTGATTCTGCGGCGGCGTGCTTCAGCGCGAAGGCGGCGGTCGAGATCCCGGTCGACGGTCGTGGAGATGCGCGGCATTGCGTCACGGTACGGCGCGCGGGCGGCGGCACGTTCCGCAGGCGCAGAGGAGAGCGTCTGCATGCCAGCTTGCAGCTCGCACCTGAAAGGTGTCGTTTCCGGGGGTCGTTTGCGCACCCTCCGTTGACAGCTTTCACCAGTGAACGTTTACTCAGCGGACGTAGGAGAAGGGGACGGATCGGCGCGCGACCAGGGGGTCTCGCGGCGGAGACGGACGCGGGTCGCACGTCGCCGGTGGGCGATGGGCCGCTCGCGCACGGCCACTGGACGAGGGGAACGACGATGAAGCGAAGCGGACTGACCCATGCCGAGGCGATCGCGCTCGTCGCGGTCGTGGCTGTGCTGAAGCGTGAGGCGACGACGCTGCCGCTCGACTCGCCGGTGCGCGGCGTCCTGCTCGCTATCGGATCGAACCTCTCTCGCGCGCTCGGCGAAGACCGGCTGAGGCGGCCCGCGCCTCCTCGAGCGCGTCGAGCGCCGCTGTCCTGCCCTCATTGAAGAGCGTCGGCGCTCTGTCGCCCGGGGCGATCTCGCCGAGCCGGCCGAAGTCGGCCCAGAACCATTCGAACGGCACGCCGCAGCGGTCGGCGATCGCGCGCAGCTCCTCCCACGAGGCGCCGCGCAGGCGGGCCCGCTTGCCGGTGATCTCGTCGATCACCGAGCCGCTCTTGCCGATCGCGTGGCCGAGCTCGTCGCGTGTGAGCTTCGCGTAGGCCTGCGCCGCGCGCACGCGGCGGGCGACCTCCGCGGGGTCCGGGCGGTCGTCGACGGGCGCCATCACCGTCCACCCTTGGCCTCGGAAGGCCCGATTGCAAGAACTTGTTGCAAAAACTTGTTGTGATCCCTAAGATCTTGGCCATGGCAACCGTGACACCGCTGAAGCTCGCGATCGTCGCGTCGGGCAGGAGCCAGCGCGACGTCGCGGCGGCGGTCGGGATCAGCGAGTTCAAGCTCTCGCGGATCGTGAACCGCCGCGCGCACGCCGACACGGCGACGCGCGCCGCGATCGCGCGCGAGCTCGGCAGGGCGCCGGCCGCGCTGTTCGGCGGCCAGCTCGAGCTGTCCGCCGCGGCCTAGCCGCGCCATCCGCAAAACAGAGCGCCCCCGCGACGCGCGACGTCCGGGGGCTGGCACCCGAATTGGAGGTTCGGATGCACAGCGAGCTTCGCATACCGCCGCGGCCGGAGCAGACCGGTGCGCGATGACGTCGTCACCTTCCTGCTCTGCGTCGTGCTGCTGACCGCCTTCGTCGCCGTCGTCGCGCTCGTCGCCGTCGCCGGCGCCGCGCTCACCTGGGCCGTGCGCACCGCATGGCGCCGCCGCGGCGTCGACCGCCGGCTGGAGGCGCTGCGCGAACGTCACTACGCCGAGGTGCGCGCCCACGCGCAGCGGCCGTTCGTCGAGCTGGAGGCGGTCGAGTTCGACGGCTGGCCGGCGCTCGACGGCGAGCTGCCGGAGCCGCCGGTCGTCTTCCCGCGGCGGAGAGCGGCATGAGCCGCGATCCGCTCGTCGCCGAGCTGGTCGACCGGCTCGTCGAGATCCGCTGCGCCGGCCTGCTGCGCGAGAACCGCGAGCTGCGCGCGCAGCTGGCCGCGGCCGGCGGGGCCGCGCCGGGGCCGCCCGACCTGCCCGCGGCGTCCGGCGCGCCGCGCCCGCTCTTCCCGCGCTTCACGCCGGCGCCGCCGGCCCGGCCCCGCCTGCGCCTCGTCGCCGGCGGCGCCGAGGAGACGAGCCCGTGAGCGACGGACGGACGGTCTGGTGGCCGAAGGACGCGGCCTGGTGGCGGCGCGAGTGGGTCGTGGCGCTCGGCGAGGAGTTCGGCCCCGCCGGCCCCGCCGTCGTCGACTGGCTGACCTGCGAGGCGAAGGCGCAGCACGACGGCGGCCGCGTGAAGGCGGGGATCCGCTCCTGCGCGCGCGGCGCCTTCGTCGACGTCGAGACGGTCGGCGCGGTGCTGGCGCGCGCCGCGGCGCTGGGCGCGCTCGACGACTACGAGCACGCCGACGGCCGCTTCACGGCGCGCATCTCCGGCTGGGAGCAGGACAACGAGCGCGGCCGCGCGGCCTTCCGCAAGTCGCGCCAGCGCGAGCGCGAGCAGGGGGAGGTGACCGACCGTGACGTGTCACGCCCTGTCACGCCCGGTCACGGCGAGACCGTTAAAGGACAGGAGAGGACAGGACAGGAGGAGACTGCTGACGCAGTCTCGCCGCCGCTCGGCGACGGCGCCGTCGACGCCGAGGTGATCCGCCTCTGCCAGCTGCAGTCGGAGCTGGCGCGGGCCCGCACCAACCAGGCGCCCTCCTCGCGGCGGCTCAGACCGACGCGCAGATGGCACGCCGAGATGGACCGCCTGCTGCGGCTCGATGGCTGGACGCCCGAGCAGGTCGAGTACGTCATCCGCTGGGTCGACCGCCACAGCTTCTGGGCACCGAACGTGCTCTCCGCCGAGTCGCTGCGGCGCCACTTCGACCGCTTCGCGGCCGCGATCAACGCCGAGCAGAGAGCGCCGCCGGCGGCGGCGCACGCGCCGGCCGACAGGGGCGCGGCGCGGCGCGCCCGCGCTGCGGCGGCCTTCGCGGAGCTGGTGCGACCGGCGGCGATCGAGGCGGAGGGGAGGGTCAGCCGTGACATCGCGTGAGTGGCAGGTGATCGCCGTCGTGCTGGAGAACTGCTGGAAGGGCGAGTGGGACGAGGCGCGCGCGGCCGCCTACTACGTGCTGCTGGAGCCGTTCGAGGCGGCCGACGTCGAGCGCGCGCTGCACGTGCTGGTGCGCAACGGCTCGCCGTTCATCCCGGCTGTCGCGGAGATCGTCACGGCGATCGAGGCGACCGGCCGCGTGCACGTGCCGACGTGGCCGGAGGCGCTGCGCCAGCTGCGGCGGCTGCTGCCGCGCCACTCGCGCGACCTCGAGGCCGGGCTGGAGGCGCTCGCCGTCGTCCATCCGCTGCTGGCCTCGTTCGTCGCCGAGTACGGCTGGCGGCGGCTGGCGCTCGAGCCGATCGACGACCCCGACCACGGCGGCGCCGTGCTGCGACGGCTGGAGCTGAGCTGGACGGAGCACGTCGAGCGGCGGCAGGAGCGCGAGCGCCACGGGATC
>DATIOB010000531.1:0-3098 GCA_035473605.1 Conexibacter sp. | reverse complement strand
CCGCTCGCTTCTTCCGCTGGAGAAGCGGCGCCGGCACGGTCACCAAGCCCTGTGACCTCTGCGGCGTCAACGGCCTCACGAAGCGCTGGGTGACCGACTCCGACGCCGGCACGAACATCAGCTACTACAGCGGCTGGGCCGACCAGCCGACCGGCGACTTCGCCGCCGCCGAGTGGCGCGCGGAGGCGAGAAGAATCCTCGAGCACTGGCTCGACACCGGCCTCGACGGCTTCATCGTCGACGCGATCACCGAGATGGTCGACTGCGACGCCTCCTGCCTCAGAAGCACGATCACCGACACGATCCACGCCTACCCCGGCCGCATGGCCGCGGCCGAGACGCCGCGCGACGCGACCGCGATCGGCTACGGCTTCGACGCGACGACCGACCAGGCCTTCTGGGGCAACCAGATCGCGACGAGCGCGATCGCCAGACAGAACCCGTCGTCGATCGACGACGGCCTCTGGACGCGCGACGGCATCACCGCGGCCGGCGGCACCGCGCTCTCGGCGCCCGACCTCACGAGAACGTCGGACGCCGCGACCCACCTGCTGCAGGTGGCGACGATCGCCGCCAGCGGCAATCAGCTGCTGGTGTGGGATCCCGGCGACGGCTTCGGCTCGCCGTCGACCTGGGCCGGCGAGGGCGCGAGCTTCAAGGCGATCACCGACGCCGTCGTCGCGAACCCGGCGCTGCAGTCGCAGGGCGCCCGCACGCAGGTCGCGACCGACGACGACACGAAGACGTACGCCTTCGTGCGCACGTCGGTCAGCGGGACGCAGAAGGCGCTCGCCGTCTTCAACTACACGAACGCGGCGCGCACGGTGACGGTGAACCTCGCCGGCGGCGGCGTCGGCGACGGCGCCACGACGAACCTGCTGGCGGCGGGCGCCGGTCCGACGATCTCCGGCGGCAGCGTGACGGTGAGACTGCCGGCGTGGGGGTACGCCTTCTACGGCGTCCCGCTGCCGTCGTCGAGCTGCGCGACCAACCTCTGCGGCTCGCTGACGACGGCGAGCGGCGGGACGGTCGACCTGACGGCGACCGGGACGGCCGACTGGGCGCACTGGGGCACGTCGAGCGCGACGAGCTTCGACCACAAGAGCGGCGCCGGGCTGATCAGCGACCGCACGGCCGTCGGCAGCGGCACGATCACGCGCTACGCCAACAATGCGATCGGCTACTCGTGGAGCGGCGGCACGCCGACCGCGAGCGCGACCGCCTCGACGACCGGCATCTACGTGACCGGGGTCGGCAACGGCTTCAGATTCACGGTCCCGGCCGACACGACCGCGCGGAGACTGCTCGTCCACGTCGGCGCGTGGGAGGCGAGAGGGAGACTGGTCGCGACGCTCAGCGACGGCAGCGCGAGCAGCTACACCAGCACCTCGCTGAGCGCCGGCAGCGGCAGCAGCGCCAACGGCACCTTCGCGCTCGCCTACAGAGCGGCGAGAGCGGGGCAGACGCTGACGGTCACCTGGACGGTCGACTCGACCGTCACCTCCAACGGCAACGTGACGCTGCAGTCGGCGGCGCTGCAGGGCGGCGGCGGCAGCGGCCCGACGACCACGGTGATCGACGACGCCGCGTCCGGCTGGAGCTGGGGCGGCGGCTGGAACGCCTACGCCGACGGCCCGTCCCACAACGGCACGGCGCACGGCGGCAGCACGGTCGGCGCGTGGGGCAGCTACACGTTCACCGGCTCCGCCGTGCGCGTGCGGAGCTGGAAGGAGGCCGGCGCCGGCAGCGTCGAGGTCTTCCTCGACGGCGTCTCCCAAGGCGTCTTCAGCGAGGACAACGGCGGGGCGGAGGCGTACGGCCAGCTGCTCTTCAGCCACAGATTCGCGAGCAGCGGCACGCACACGATCAGACTGGTCGCAACGACCTCCGCGTGGACGATGGTCGACGCACTGGAGGTCGATTCCTGAGCAGCTCCCTCGCGCCCACCTTGGTCCGCCTCGTCTTCTGAGGCGGACCGCGGGGTACCTTCGCAGTGACTGGCGATCCGGCGCTCGCGTCGGTTGGACCACGCTGTCGAATGAGGTGAGGGTGGAATGAATACGCCACATCCGGTGCACTGGCTGTCTGAGCAGACCCGCACCGGCCTGCGCGATATCCCTACCAACGCCGCCTGGCTGCTCTCGCGCGCGCTGCAACCGGCGGAGAAGGCCGGATCGGCCGCCGCCTCGACGGCGGCCGACACGCGCGACACCGCGCGCAGGGTGAAGGCGTCGGTCGTCGACGCCGCTCCCGTCGGCGACTCGATCGAGACGCGGATGCAGCGCGCCCAGGCCGCTGCCGAACGGGCCCACGAGGCCGAGGAGCGCGCGATCGAGGCCGCCCGCGAGGCGAAGGAGCGCTCCGAGCACGCGCGTGAGGTCGCCGATCGCGGCCGTGCCCGCGTCGCGGAGGTCAAGAGAGCGACGAAGCAGTCCGCCGACGAGCGGATCGCCGAGGCGAGACGACAGGCGGAGGAGGCGGTCCAGCGCGAGAGCGCGGCCGCGCGCGCAGAGGCCGACGAGCAGGTCAAGCGGGTGCAGGCCGAGGCCGAGCAGGAGGCGCAGGCGGCCCGTCAGGAGGCCGAGGAGCGCCAGGAGCAGGCGAAGGAGCTGCTGGCGGAGGCGAACGACCGCCTCAGAGACGCCCGGCACCTGGCGGACGAGGCGACGCAGGTCGCTCGCGCGGTCGCCGAGGAGGCGCGCCGGCAGGCCGATCGGCTCGGCGACGACGCGGAGAAGCAGGCGCGGCAGGCCGATTCGCGCGTTGCTGCGGCCGAGCAGGTGCGCGCGGACACGACGGAGCGAGCACGCGCCGCCGCCCGCGCGATCCAGACCGAGGAGATCAACGGTGACCTCGAGGCCCACACGAAGACCGAGCTGATGGGACTCGCCGCCTCGATCGACATCGAGGGACGGACGAACATGAGCAAGGCCGAGCTGGTGCGGGCGATCAGAAGCGCCGCGCGCGCGAGACGCACGCGGTCATGAGAGGAGGCGCAATGGCGATCCTGCACAGAAAGAGCCGCTGGGAACGGATGGTGAGACCGGTCGTCGACCCGCTGAGCCTGCCGAAGGGCGTCAAGTCGGGCGTCGCCGATC
>DATIOB010000530.1:0-4163 GCA_035473605.1 Conexibacter sp. | reverse complement strand
CGACGTCGGTCACGGTCGAGGGATCGGCCTCGTCGAGCGTCTGCACCGGCCCGGGGACGCCGCTCGGCGAGATCCGCTGCGCCTGCAGGGCGCCGGAGTCGGGCCCGGTCTGCGCCACCCAGGCGGCCGTCGCGGAGCCGTCGGGCGCGGCGGCGAAGGCGGTCGAGAAGGGCGCTCTCGGTAGTGTGAAGGCGGGGCCGGGCGCCCAGCCGGCGGAGGCGCCGGGAGCGCTCGCGAGCAGCGCGCCGGCGCTCAGCAGCGCGGTCGCGACGGCGGCGCGGCGGCGCGCGGTCGGGCGGACGGAGGTCTTTGGCATCGGCGAGCTGCTCCGGTTCGGACAGGCGGACGGGTGGCGCACGAGACGCCCTGTCCCTCGCAATCGACGTGCCCGCGACGAGACTTGAGCGGGGGCGCGCCACGCTGGCCGTCTCAGCGAGGCGTCAGCCGCGACGGCGTCGCGCTGACCACGATCCGGCGGTCGCTCGGCGGGACCGTCGAGGTCTGCAGTCGGAGCAGCTCGCGGCGCCCGCCGCGGAGGATCGACAGCTGCCGCTCGGAGACCAGCCGGCGCCCCGTCACGCGATAGGTCGCGATCGCGTACGGCAGCATCAGCACGACGGTGTCGTCGCGCCGCAGATCCGGCGACGGGACCGAACGGTCCGCCGTGCGTGCGGTTGTGACCGGCGAGGTAGATCTGGCGTCCCTCGCCCGGCAGCCATGAGCGCCGGTACCACCCCGGCCCGCGATCGATCGTCCGCTGGTCGAGCCCGGCGCGGACGAGCGATTCGCGTTCGGCGCGCGGGAACAGGATCCGCGCGACCGGCGCGCTCGTGCGCAACCTGTGGCGGTGGGCGGCAGCGCGCGTACGGATCGCCGGCGCCGCTCGCTGTCGGATCGCATCGCGGCAACGTAACGCGGTGCTCGCTGCCGGGGCGCCGTTCGCGGCCGGGGCCGTCGCGCGCCTCCGTGCGCGACACTTCGCCGCGATGAACTTCGCGCGCGACGTGGTCGACGCGGCCGATCCCGGCCGCCTGGCGCTGATCGAGCTGACGCGCGCGGGCGAGCGGCGCGAGTGGAGCTTTGGCGCGGTCGCCGACGGCGCCGCGCGGCTGGCGGGCACGCTCGTGCGCAGTGGCGTGGGACGCGGCGACGTCGTGATGACGCTCGTCGGCAACCGCTCCGAGTGGGTCCTGACGATGGTCGCCTGCTTCCGCATCGGGGCCGTCGTGCTGCCGTGCACCGAGCAGCTGCGGGCGAAGGACCTGCGCCTGCGGCTCGACGCCGCGCAGCCGCAGCTGATCGTCTGCGACGAGCGCAACGCCGCCGAGCTGGCCGCGGCGAGACCGACCTGCCCGGTGCTGCTGGTGCCTGATGCCGCACTGACGAAGGGCCCGCCGGTCGCGGCGGTCGAGCTGGCGCCCGAGGACCCCTGTCTGATCACCTTCACATCCGGCACCGCGGGCGAGCCGAAGGGCGTGCTGCACGCGCAGCGCTACCTCGCCGGCCAGCGGCTGCAGGCCGAGCACTGGCTCGACGCGCGACCCGGGGAGCTGGTCTGGTGCACGGCGGCGTCGGGCTGGTCGAAGTCGGCGCGCAACGTCTTCGTCGCGCCGTGGCTGCGCGGCGCGGCGGCGCTGCTGCACGACGGCCGCTTCGATCCGCACGAGCGGCTGGCGCTGCTGGAGCGCGAGCGCGTGAACGTGCTCTGCATGGCGCCGACCGAGTACCGCGTGATCGCCAAGCGGGCCGAGCCGCGGCCGCTGGCGCCGCTGCGCGGGCTCGTCGCCGCGGGCGAGGCGCTCAACCCCGAGGTGCTGCGGCTGTGGCAGCAGCAGACCGGCCTGACGATCCGCGACGGCTACGGCCAGACGGAGACCGGCCAGCTGACCGGCACGCCGCTCGGCGAGGCGATCCGCCCCGGCTCGATGGGCCGCCCGCTGCCCGGCGTCGCGCTGCGGATCGACGACGGCGAGCTGGTCGCCGACCCGGCGACGATCCCGACCTTCTTCCGCGGCTATCTGGGGGCGCCGCCGCACGCTGCGGGCAAGCCGTGGCGCACCGGCGACCGCGTCCGCTCAGACGACGACGGCTTCCTCTACTTCGAGGGCCGCACCGACGACGTGATCATCTCCGCGGGGTACCGGATCGGCCCGTTCGAGGTCGAGTCGGCGCTGGTCGCCCACGCCGCCGTCGCCGAGGCCGCGGTCGTCGCCGCGCCCGACGAGGAGCGCGGCTCGATCGTCCGGGCGGTGATCGTCCTGCGCGACGGCCACACACCCTCCGACGCGCTCGTGCGCGAGCTGCAGGAGCACGTCAAGCACGAGACCGCGCCGTACAAGTACCCCCGCCGGATCGACTTCGCCGCCGAGCTGCCGAAGACGGCGAGCGGCAAGACCCGCCGCGCGCTGCTGCGGGAGCTGAATTGACCGCGACCGATCATGTCTCCTGCAGCGACCGGCGGATCTCAGAGATCTTGCGGTAGAGCCGCAGCGGGTTCTCGGGCAGATCGATGAACCCCCAGCGGCGGTAGAACGCCGCCGCGTCCTCGTCGATCGCATCGACCACGACGAGCCGGGCGGCGACCGCATCGCTGGCTCCGACCGCCATCCGCAGCGCTTCGGCGAGCAGCCGGCTGCCGATGCGTCTGCCCTGCCATTCGCGCGCGACGGCGAGACGCGCGATCAAGATGGTCGGGAGCGGGTGTCCGGGCATGCCGCGCGCGAATCTCCTCGGTGCATCGGCGCGATCGACCGAGCCTGTGGTGAGGCTGACATAGCCGACGAGGACGTCGTCATCGGAGAGCGCGAGATACGTGCGCGCGAGATCGGCTCTGTGACTTGCATGGGCGTGCTTCGTCAGCCACACGTTGAGCGACTGATCACCGCAGTCGAAGCCGTCGAAGTCGTGCTCCTCGGCGAGGAGCGCCAGGCGCAGTCCGCTCACGCCGCGTCGATGCGCGGGAGCCGGAACAGCTCCGACATCTCGGCCACTGGCTCCGCCGGCGCGTCCAGCGCCTCGGCGAACCGCGCGAAGGCGTGCTGGCTCATCACGAGATGCCGGCGTTCGTCCATCAACGCGCGGGCTCGATCCTGGGCGGCATCCAGCAGAAAAGCCGTGACCGTCTGGCCGCTCAGCGCGGCCGCCTCTCGAATCAGCGCGTTCTGCTCGTCCGAGACTCGGACGTCGATACGGCGTGCGCGTGGATTCGAGATCGCCATCGTCCGGACATTGTACACACGCCGTGTGGTCGGTCCGTCAGCCGGAGCGGCCGCGGCCGCTCTCGCCTACCCGCCCGGCCCGCACGAGCTGCGCACGATCAGCTCCGTTCTCAGACGCGTGCGCTTGGCGGCGCTGTCGTCGCCGCGCAGGCGTGAGAGCAGGCGGGCGCCGACGGCGCGGCCCAGCTCGGCGACCGGCTGCGCGACGACGGTGATCGGCGGGTCGACGAGCGTCGTCCACTCCAGCTCGTCGAAGGCGACGAGCGCGACGTCGTCGGGGATTCTCAGCCCGAAGTCGCGGATCGCGCGGACGGCGCCGGCGGTCATGAAGTTGTTGAGCGTGAAGAGCGCGCGCGGGCGGTCGGGCCGCTCCAGCAGGGCGCGCGCCGCGTCGTAGCCGCCGGCGCGCGTGGAAGGGCCGACCGAGACGAGGCCCGGGTCGGGCTCGATGCCGGCGTCGCGCAGCGCCTTGCGGTAGCCGCGCAGCCGCTCGGCGGTCGAGGAGATCTCGTCGGCGTCGCTGACGACGCCGATGCGGTCGTGGCCGAACTTCAGCAGGTGCTCGATCGCGGTGCGGGCGCCGCCGGCGTTGTCGACCATCACCGCGTCGACCTGCAGACCGCGGATCGCGCGGTCCATCAGCACGAGCGGGCGGTTGTCGCTCTGCAGCACTCTCAGGTGATCGCCGTCGTTGCCGCTGACCGGCGCGACGACGAGCCCGTCGACGAGCTGGGTGCGCAGCACGTCGATCGCGCGCCGCTCACGCTCGAGGTCCTCGTCGGAGTTGGCGAGCAGCAGCGTGTAGCCCTCCTCCTCGACGACGTCGGCGAGGCCGCGCGCGGCGGCGGCGAAGAAGGGGTTCTCGATGTCGCCGACGACGAGGCCGATCGTGCGCGTCGAGCCGGAGACGAGGGCGCGCGCGGGTCTTCGCAGCGGGTACATGGG
>DATIOB010000529.1:0-13921 GCA_035473605.1 Conexibacter sp. | reverse complement strand
AGAGCGCGCCGCGGTGCGAAGAGAAAGCCGGCCAGACGCGCGTCGGCCGCGGCCAAGGCGCCCAGACGCGACGAGGGCGTCAGCGACGGCGAGTGGGACGAGGCGGCGCCGCCGGCCGCGGAGGACGCCGCCTCCTAGGCGGCCGCCGTGCGCGACATCCCGATCCGCGGCGAGATGATCCGGCTCGGCCAGCTGCTGAAGCTGGCCGACCTCGTCGAGGTCGGCGCCGACGCGAAGCTGCTGCTGGAGGACGGCCTCGTGACCGTCAACGGGGAGCTGGAGCAGCGGCGCGGCCGTCAGCTCCACCGCGGCGACGTCGTGACCGTCGAAGACGAGTCCGTGCGCGTGGCTTAAGGCCTGCGCAGGGGGCGAATTTCCAGGCAGCACACCATGCGGACGGAACTCCCGCTACCATGGTCTGCCAATTTGCGTAGGGCTGACGTCCGGTCGTATTTGCGACGGGGCGTCTGTCCATGACTACCTAAGGAGACTGCGTGGGGCGTTACACCGGCCCGGTCGAGAAGCTCTCGCGACGCGAGGGCGTCGACCTTTGCCTGAAGGGCGAGCGACGACTGAATGGCAAGAGCGCCCTGGAGCGGCGTGGACCGCAGCCTCCCGGCCAGCACGGCAACGCGCGGCGTCGCAGAGAGTCCGTCTACGCGGAGCAGCTGCGCGAGAAGCAGAAGGCGAAGCGCTACTACGGCGTGCGCGAGAAGCAGTTCCGCCGCTACGTCGCGGCCGCCACGAAGAAGCGCGAAGGCGTCGTCGGCGAGCAGCTGCTGCAGCTGCTGGAGCAGCGGCTCGACAACGTCGTCTACCGCCTCGGCCTCGCTTCGACCCGTCCGCAGGCGCGTCAGTTCGTCTCGCACGGTCACGTGCTGGTCAACGGCCAGCGCTGCGACATCGCGTCGCGTCAGGTCAGACCGGGCGACGTCGTGATGGTCGCTCCCGAGGCTGCCGTCCGTCCCGTCTCGACGGTTGCGACGGAGCAGATGGGCCGCGTCGGCGCATGGCTCGAGGCCGACTTCGACTCGCTCGCCGGCAAGGTCCTGCGCCTGCCGGTCCGCAACGAGATCGACACGCCGGTCGCCGAGCAGCTGATAGTCGAGTTCTACAGCCGCGTCTGACGATGGCGGACGGGCTCGACCCGTTCCACGCCCTCACGGACGCGCCCGATGTCGCGCACGGCAAGCTCGCCGTCGCGCTCGGGGCTGAGTTCGAGCCGGTCCGCGCGGCGTCACTCGACGCCGCGCTCGCACCGCTCGTCGCCGAGCTGGCGCCGCTTGCCGGTGCCGGCCCGGCCGAGCAGCTGCTCGCCGCGGAGGCGAGCTTCTCCCGTCACCTGCGCGCAGAGGCGCGCGAGCATCGCGACCTCGGCATCGGCGACCTGCTGCCGCACCAGGTCGCCGAGCGCGGTCGCGGCCACGAGCTGACGGTCGCGCTCGTGGCGCTGGAGGCGGCGCGCCGCGCCGGCCTGGAGCTGGGCCTCGTCGCCTGCTCCGAGCAGGTCTACGTCGCCCATCCGGAGATGGAGGAGCCGGTCCTGCTGGCTGCGGAGCCGGAGGAGGCGTGGCATCTGATCGACGCGCGCGAGCTGGGCGACGCGGAGCTGATGTGGCAGTCGGCGCACGAGGCGGTCGCGCTGCTGCTGGCGCTGATCCTCGAGCGCACGCACGAGACCGGCCACATCGCGCACGAGCTGCTCGCGGCCGAGCTGTGGCTGGCGCTGCCGCTCGACGACGAGGAGCAGGAGCGCGTGCAGACGCAGCTCGCGTCGGTGCGCGCGCGGCTGAACTAGAGCCGGCGCGCGGTCCACACGGCGCTGCGCGTGATCACAGCGCCGCGCCGAGCGCGTGGCCGGCCGCCAGCGCGGCGAAGCCGGCCAGCAGCGGCAGGACGACGTTGATCGCCGCCGTGCGGACGTGGCCGCTCCGCCGCAGCACGGTGCTGTCGACCATCCACGTCGAGAAGGTCGTGTAGCCGCCGAGCAGCGCCGTGCCGAGCAGCAGCCGGGTCTCGTCCCCCGGCGCCAACCCCGCCAGCAGGCCGAGCAGCGCGCTGCCGCTGATGTTGACGGCCAGCGTGCCGAGCGGCAGCCTCGCGCCCCGTGTGCGCCGGGCGTCGACCGCCGCCGCGATCATCACGCGCGCGATCGCGCCGAAACCGCCCAGCAGGGGCACGCCGACCCACGCGAGCGGGCTCATCGCGAGCGCCCCGGCGCGCTCATCGCAGCGACTCCGCGGCGCCGGCCGCGCCGCTGCGCTCGACCAGCCGCATCGCCAGCAGCGCCAGCGCCAGCCCGCCCGCGACGCTCGCGGCCGCATAGCCGAGCGCGAGCGCGACGTGGCCGCCGTCGAGCAGCTCGAACAGCTCCAGCTGGAGCGTCGAGAAGGTCGTCAGGCCGCCGCAGAGGCCTGGGCCCCACAGCGCCACCCGCTGCTCGGAGTGGGTCCGGCCGGCGAAGCGGGCGATGATCGCGCCGAGCAGGAAGGCGCCCGCGAGGTTGACGGCGAAGGTCGTCCACGGCCAATGGCCGGGCGCCGGCGCGAACGCCTCCTCCAGCGCCGCGCGCGCGAGCGTGCCGAGCGCGCCGCCGCAGAAGACGGCGAGTAGGATCGACGCAGGGGGACGGAGGCGCACGCAGGCAGCTTGGCACGTCACGATGTGCGTCATGGAGCTGCGTCAGCTGCGCTACTTCGCCGCGGTCGCCCGCCACCGCCACTTCACGCGTGCCGCCGACGAGCTGCACGTGACGCAGTCGGCGCTCTCGCAGCAGGTCAAGCGGCTGGAGGAGGAGCTGGGCGTCGAGCTGCTGTTGCGGGCGCCGGGCCGCGTCTCGCTGACGCCCGCCGGCGAGGACCTGCTCGCGCGCGCCGACGCGATCCTCGCCGAGGCGGCGCGCGCCCATGCCGACATGGACGCTCACGCCGGACTGCTGCGCGGCGTCGTCCGCGTCGCCGCCGACGCCGCCGCGGCGCTCGCGCTGCCGGCCGCGCTGGCTTCCTTCCACCGTGCCCACAGCGGCATCCGCATCGGCCTGCGGCAGGCAGCCGCGGCCGAGGTCGCGGCGCTCGTGCGAACCGGCGCCGTCGATCTCGCGGTGGCGTCGGTGGCGCCGGCGGGGCTGCCCGACGGGGTGCGCGCGCTCGCGCTCGCCGACGAGCCGCTGCACGCGATCGCCGCGCCCGGCGACGCGCTCGCCAGCGGCGGCGAGGTCGCCGTCTGGGAGCTGCGCGAGCGGCCGTTCATCCTGCCCGAGCCCGGCAGCGCGCTGCGCGAGCTGGTGCTCGGCGCCTGCGAGGCGGCCGGCTTCGGGCCGGTGCCGCTGTTCGAGGTCGGCGACCCGTCGGCGGTCCGCCGCCTCGTCCACGAGGGGCTCGGCGTCAGCCTCGTGCCGGCGTCATGGCTGACGGTGCCGGGTCCGCCGGTCGCCGTCGCGCGGATCACGGCGCCGGCGCCGCGCCACCGTGCGCTGCTGCTGGCGCCGGCGGCCGGCGGTGCGCCGGCCGCCGAGCTGCTGTGCGCGCACCTGGGCGCGGCGCTCGCCCCATCAGTCTCCGAGGACGGCTGACAGCTCGCGCTGCAGGCGCCCCTTCGGACGCGCGCCGACGAGCGTCAGGACCGGCTCGCCGGTGCGGAAGAGGACGAAGGTCGGCATCGAGAGGATCGCGTATCTGATCGCCGTCGCCTGGTGCTCGTCGACGTTGAGCGAGTAGACGCGGAGGTCGTCGCGCTGCGCGTCGAGCTCTGCCAGCAGCGGTCTCATCGCGCGGCAGGGCGGGCACCACGGCGCCCAGAAGTCGACCAGCACGGGCAGCTCGGATTCGAGCACGTCGGCGACGAAGCGGTCGTCGCCGGTGGCGGGCACCGCGGCAGCGGGGGTGACGGACATCTTGGTGCTCCTTCGCAGTCGGGGGAGGAGCAGATGACCTTCGCGCGCCGCCGCGGCGCCGCCAAGTCGAATCGCTGATGAGGCCGATCAGGCGCCGACGGGGTGCGGCAGGTGCGCGATCGCGTCCTGGAAGCGGCCCATCGGCTCCGCGATGCCCTCGTTGGCGTAGCCGTCGAGCAGTCGCAGGTTCTCGACGATCATGCCGGCGTCGACCATGATCCGCTCGAAGCGATCCTCCTCTTTGACCGCGTCGAGCTGGGCGTGGCTGCCGTGCAGCAGCATCATGCCGGCCTCGCTGCCGTTGGGGGTCAGGATGACGAGGTCGAAGCGCTCGATCCGCCCCTCCTCTCTGAGCCCCGTGTAGTACGCGACCGAGTCGTTGAACACCTCCAGCGCGCGCGCTTCGCGCCCGCTCACGGTGCGGCCCCAGGTCAGGCACAGAATCCGGTCGGCCATGGCCGACTCCTCTCTCCGCGACCGGGCTGGTCGTCCGGTCTGGAGCCACGAGCTTTGCACCGGGTTGCGGTCGGTTCAACCGGGCCGGCGCGCCATGCTGTCGTCCGGCGGGACGCGCGGGAGCTTCTGGATCGCCTCGCAGAGCGCCAGCAGGTGCCGCTCGACCGCGGCGCGCGCGGCCTGCGCCTCGCCAGCGCGTGCCCGTCGCACGATCTCGGCGTGCTCGCGCGTGAGGCGGCGCGTCCCCTCGACGGCGAACGGTCTGCTGCGCATCAGCACGTAGCGCTCGGCGCGGCGGCGCAGCTGCGCGACGATCTCGAGCGCTCCCGGTCTGTCGGCCGGCGCGTAGAGCGTGCGATGGAACTCCGCGTCGAGCGCGAGCCAGCGCAGCTCGTCGCCTTCGCTGCGCATCGCGCGGTTGAGCTGTCCCAGCCGCGTCAGCTGCGCGCGCTCCAGGCGCGGGACGGCGGTCTCGGTCAGGTGGCCCTCCAGCAGCGCGCGCAGCTCGTACGACTCGGCCAGGCCGGCGAGGTCGAGGCCGCGCACGACGGCCTGTCTGTGCGCGGCGGCCTCGATCCGACCCTCGGCCTGCAGCAGCCGGATCGCCTCGCGCACCGGCACGCGCGAGACGCCGAAGTGGGCCGCCAGCTCGACCTGGTTCAGCTCCGCGCCGTCGGGCAGGTGACCGTTGTCGATCGCCGCGCGCAGCGCGTCCGCGACGTGGTCGGAGCTGCTGCGCCGGGATCCGGGTGCCGGCGCCGGAACGGACGGCGGGGCTTCCACGGCGCGAGCATACGGGCGCGGCGCGGACCCGCGCGCCGGTCGGCGGGGTCCGGTGGCGTCCGCTCGCACCCGGCGAGGAGGCGAGTGAGACCGCGCGATCCCTATCGTCTCGGGCATGGCCGCCGCGACCTCCGCGCGGCGCAGCGGGCCCGTCATCGCGAGCCTCACGCTCGCGTCGCTCGCCTATGCCTCGATGCAGATGATGGTCGTGCCGGCGCTGCCGCAGATCGAGCGCGACCTCGGCAGCGACGCGGGCGGCGTCGCGTGGCTGATCTCCGCCTTCCTGCTCTCGACGGCCGTCTCGACGCCGGTGCTGGGGCGGCTCGGCGACCTCTACGGCAAGGAGCGGATGCTCGTCGCCGTGCTCGCCGTCTTCGCCGCCGGCAGCCTGCTCGGCGCGCTCGCGCCGTCGCTGCCGGTGCTGATCGTCGCGCGCGTGATCCAGGGCCTCGGCGGGGCGATCTTCCCGCTCGCCTTCGGGATCGCGCGCGACGCGCTGCCGCCGGCGCGGCTGTCGACGGCGATCGGCCTGCTGTCGGGCAGCTTCGGCATCGGCGGCGCGGCGGGGCTGGTGCTGAGCGGCCCGATCGTCGACCATATCTCGTGGCACGGGATCTTCTGGCTCGGGATCGCGATGCCGCTCGTCGCGATCGTCGGCGTGCGGCTGTTCGTGCCGAGATCGCCCCCGCGCGAGCAGGTCGACGTCGACTGGCTCGGCGCGCTGCTGATGGCCGGCGGCCTGCTGCCGCTGCTGCTGGCGATCTCGCGCAGCCGCGAATGGGGCTGGCTGGCGCCCGGCACGCTCGCGCTGGTGCTCGGCGGCGCGGCGCTGCTGGTCGCCTGGGTGCGCTGGGAGCTGGGTCGGCGCGAGCCGTTGATCGACCTGCGGCTGATGGCGCGGCGCTCGGTCTGGACCGTCAACGCCGTCGCCGTGACGGTCGGCTTCGGCATGTACGCGATGTCGTACCTCGTCCCCCGCTTCGTGCAGGCCGACCCGGCGGTCGCCGGTTACGGCTTCGACGCGAGCGTGACCGGCTCGGCGCTCTACCTGCTGCCGGCGATGCTCTCGGGCCTGGTCGGCGGACCGCTGGCGGGAGCGCTCGGCAACCGCATGGGCGCGCGGCTGCCGCTGGCGATCGGGGTCGCGGCGCTCGCCGCCGGGCTGACGATGCTGGCGTTCGTCCACGACGAGCCGTGGCAGATCTACGTCGGGATGCTGCTCGGCTACGGCCTCGGCCTGACCTTCGCGCTGACGGCGATGGCGAACCTGATCGTCAGCGGCGTCCCGCAGGCGCAGACCGGCGAGGCGACCGGCATCAACACGACGTTGCGCACGATCGGCGGAGCGCTCGGCAGCCAGGTCGTCGCCGCGCTCGTGATCGCGGAGGAGGGCTCGCACGGCGCCGGCGGCTTCACCGCGGCCTTCGTCGTCTGCGCCGGGGTCGCGCTGGTGGCGCTGCTCGCATGCGCGGCGGTGCCACGTCCGGCCCGCCGCTGAACGAAGAGTTTTGGCAAGCCAAAAACTATGCTAAGTTCGATCGGCGATGAACTTGCGCCGACGTCGAAACCTGCTCGCGACCTGGGCCGCAATCGCCCTCGCCGGCGCGCTGGCGGTGGCGTTCGGGGGCTGTGCCGGCGGTGGCGCGGGCGTCGCGTCGGGCGCGACGGTGCCCGCCGATCGCAAGGTCGCCGTCACGACGACGACCAACTTCATCACCGACACCGTCCGCCAGATCGGCGGCGACCGCGTCGAGGTGACCGGTCTGATGGGGGCCGGCGTCGACCCCCACCTCTACAAGGCGAGCGCGCGCGACGTGAAGGACCTGCGCGACGCCGACGTGATCTTCTACGGCGGCCTCCACCTGGAGGGCAAGATGGGCGAGCTGCTGGAGCAGCTCGACGAGCGCCAGACGACGCAGGCCGTCTTCGCCGGGATCCCCGAGGCCGACCTGCGCGAGCCGCCCGACGGCAGCGACGGCCACGACCCGCACGTCTGGTTCGACGTCGGCAACTGGCAGCACGTCGCGCGCACGGTCGCCGAGACGCTGGAGCGCAAGGATCCGGCCCACGCCGCCGAGTACCGCGCACGGCTGGCCGTCTACGAGCGCGAGCTGGCGGCGACCGACGCGTACGTCGCGCGGCGGATGGCGGAGATCCCGCGCAGCCGCCGCGTGCTGATCACCTCGCACGACGCCTTCGCCTACTTCGGCGCCGCCTACGACGTCGACGTCCACGCGATCCAGGGCATCTCGACCGTCGCGGAGGCGACGACCGCCGACGTCGAGCGCGTCGCCGAGGTGATCGCCGAGCGCGACGTCAGAGCGGTCTTCGTCGAGTCGAGCGTGCCGCGCCAGACGATCGACGCGGTGCTCGCCGCGGCGCACGAGCGAGGGGCCGACGCGACCGTCGGCGGAGAGCTGTTCACCGACGCCGCCGGCGACGACGGCACCGAGGAAGGAACGTACATCGGGATGGTCAGAGCCAACGCCGACAAGATCGCCGAGGCGCTGCGATGACCGCGCCGGCCGCACTCGAGCTGCGCCGTCTCACCGTCTCCTACGGCGCCCGGCCGGTGCTGTGGGACGTCGACGCCAGCTTCCCGACCGGCGCGCTGTCGGCGATCGTCGGGCCCAACGGCGCCGGCAAGTCGACGCTGCTGAAGGCCGCGCTCGGCCTGATCCCCTCCGACGCCGGCCAGGCGCTCGTCGACGGACAGCCGATCGGCGCCGCGCGCGAGCGGATCGCCTACGTGCCGCAGCGCGATGCCGTCGACTGGGACTTCCCGATCACCGTCCGCGAGGTCGTCGAGATGGGCCGCTACCCGCGCGCCGGCTGGTTCCGCCGCGTGCCGCGCGGCGACGCCGCGATCGTCGGCACCTGTCTGGAGCGGGTCGGCATGAGCGCCTACGCCGGCCGCCAGATCGGCCAGCTCTCCGGCGGTCAGCGCCAGCGCGTCTTCATCGCCCGCGCGCTCGCGCAGGAGGCGCCGCTGCTGCTGATGGACGAGCCGTTCGCCGGCGTCGACGCGCGCACCGAGGCGTCGATCCTGAGACTGCTCGGCGAGCTGCGCGACGAGGGCCGCGCGGTCGTCGTCGTCCACCACGACCTCGGGACCGTCCGCGGCGCCTTCGACCACGTGCTGCTGCTGAACGTGCGCGCGATCGCGCAGGGGCCGGTCGGCGAGGTGCTGACGCCGGAGACGCTCGCGCGCGCCTACGGCGCTGCCGCCGGCGCGCTCGCCGGCCCCGACGCCGACGACGCGGAGACGCTGTCGTGGGCTGGCTGATCGACCTCCTGCCGCTCTCCTACAGCGACGCCGTCGTCGCGATCGGCGCGGCGCTGCTGGGGATCGCGGCCGGCGCGCTCGGCGTCTTCGCCGTGCTGCGCCAGCGCAGCCTCGTCGGCGACGCGGTCGCGCACGCCGCGCTGCCGGGCGTCTGCATCGCCTTCCTCGCGACCGGGGCCAAGGACGACGCGACGCTGCTGGCCGGCGCGGCCTGCGCCGGCCTCGTCGGCGCGCTGCTGATGGTCGGGATCGAGCGCACCAGCCGGATCCGCGCCGACGCCGCGATCGGCGTCGTGCTGTCGAGCTTCTTCTCGCTCGGGATCGTGCTGCTGACCTACATCGCCTCGACCAACGACTCCGACCAGGCCGGCCTCGACAAGTACCTCTTCGGGCAGGCGGCCGGGCTGCTGGAGCGCGACCTCAACGCGATGGCGGTGCTCGCCTTCGTCGCGCTCGCGGCCGTCGCGATCGCCTTCCGCGCGCTCAAGACGACGCTCTTCGACCCGGCCTTCGCGGGGGCGGTCGGGCTGCCGGTGCGAGGGCTGGAGATCTTCATGACGATGCTGCTGGTCGTCGCGGTCGTGATCGGCCTGCGCACGGTCGGCGCGATCCTGATGGTCGCGATGCTGGTCGTGCCGACGGTCGCCGCGCGCCAGCTCTCCGGCCGTCTCTCCCACCTGCTGCCGCTGGCCGCGCTGATCGGCGCCGCCGTCGGCGTCACCGGCGCGCTGCTGGCGGCGAGCGCGCAGGTCCCGACCGGCCCCGTGATCGTGCTCGTCGGCTTCGGCGCCGTCGTGCTGGCGATTCTGCTGGCGCCCGGCCGCGGCGTCCTGTGGCGGGCGCGCAAGCTCACGCGCGACCGCCGCCGCACCCTCACCGAGGGCGTGCTCGTCGACCTCGAGACGACGATCCACGCCGGGCCGCCGCCGACGACGACCGAGCTGGCGCTCGCCAGCGGCCGCTCGCAGCGGACGGTCGGGCGGGCGCTGCGGATGCTCGACCGCGACGGCATGCTCGTGCGCGACGGTGACAGGATCCACCTCTCGGAGACCGGCGCCGCCGCCGCGCACGCGGCGCTGGAGCGGCGCGACCTGTGGTCGGCGTGGCTGGAGCACGGCTGGAAGCTGCAGCTGCCCGACGCGCGCGAGCCCGATCCCAGCGACCTGCGCCGCAGCCTCGGCGACGCCTACGCCGACGAGCTGCAGCGCTACGTGGCCGAGGGCGCGCGATGACCGCCGACGACCTCACGATCATCCTCACGGCCGGCCTCGTCGCGACCGCCGCCGGCCTGCTCGGGCCGTTCCTCGTGCTGCGCCGCGTCGCGCTGATGAGCGATGCCGTCAGCCACGCCGTGCTGCCCGGGATCGTCGCCGTCTACCTGCTGTTCGGCTCGCGCGCGCCGCTGCCGGTGATCCTCGGCGCGGGGCTGTTCGCGGTCCTCTGCGTGATCGCGATCGACTGGTTGAGAGCGACGAGACTGGTCGCCAGCGACGCCGCTATCGCGCTCGTCTTCCCGGCGCTGTTCGCGCTCGGCGTGCTCGGCGTGACGAAGTGGGCCAGCGGCGCCCACCTCGACCTCGACGCGACGATCTACGGCGAGATCGCCTTCGCCCCGTTCGAGACGATCGACTTCGCCGGCGTCGAGGTCGCGCGCTCGATCGTGCTGCTCGGCGGCGTCGCGCTCGCCAACGCCGCGCTCGTCGCGCTGCTGTGGAAGGAGCTGAAGGCGACGACCTTCGACCCGGAGTTCTCGCGCACGATCGGGATCTCGCCGGTGCTGCTGTCGCGTCTGCTGCTGATCGCCGTCGCGGTCACGGCCGTGACCGCCTTCGAATCGGTCGGCGCGATACTCGTCGTGACGCTGCTGATCGTGCCGGCCGCGACCGCCTACCTGCTCGCCGACCGGATCGTGACGATGATCGCGGTGACGCTCGCGATCGGCTGGTTCAGCGCGATCGCCGGCCATACCGCCGCGCTCCAGGTCGATGCTTCGATCGCCGGTGCGATGGGGCTCGTCGCATCCTGCTGCTTCGTGCTGGCGCTGCTGCTGTCGCCGCAGTACGGGCTGCTCGCGCGCCGCCGTCAGCGCGGCCGTCGCCGCCGCGAGGTGCGGGAGGCGCTCGCCGCGCGCTGAACGTTCAAAGTGATCCATTGGAGCCGGTCGCGCGCAGTTAAGTGCGAATCCTCTGGAAGGAGTGCAGCATGAACGATCGGGCGAAGCTCGCCGAGCTCGACCGCGATGGCGCGATCCGTGAACTCGGCGCCGACGCGGACGCCGCGGCGCGAACAGGCGGCGCCACGCGCGCCACGTTTCTCGCACGTGGCGGCCTCCTCGTCGGCGCCGGGCTCGGGCTCGGATCGCTGCCGATCGCGTTCGCCGGGGCGCAGGGCGGCCTCTCCGCCGGCGACGTGAGAATCCTCAACTACGCGCTGACGCTGGAGTACCTGGAGGCCGCCTTCTACGCCTCCGCGCTCAGAAGCGCGGGCCTGAGAGGCAACGTGCTGACGTTCGCGAGAACGGCGCACGCTGATGAGCAGGCGCACGTCGACGCGCTCAAGAGAACGCTCGGCGGCAGAGCGGTGAAGTCACCGAGATTCGACTTCATGGACGCGACCTCCTCGCAGGACGCGTTCCTCAGAACGGCGCTGACGCTGGAGGACACCGGCGTCTCCGCCTACCAGGGCCAGGCGCCCAACATCAGATCGAGAGACGTGCTCGCCGCGGCCGGCGCGATCCTCGCGGTCGAGGCGCGCCACGCCGCTTGGGTCTCGGACCTGATCGGCAGAGGCTCCGACCCCGTGCCGGCGCCCGACGCCTTCAGCAGAGCGCTGGACATGACCGCCGTGCTCGACGCGGTCAGATCGACCGGCTTCATCCAATGAGGGAGCGAGCGATGACGGACAGCATCCACCCCAGCTTCGACCAGCTCGATCGCGACGGCGCGCTGCGCGAGGCGGCGTCGCGCGTCGACCCGGTCACGCGCGGCTCGTTCCTGCGACGCGCGCTGGCGATCGCCGGCGGCGCCGTCGCGGTTCCCGCGATCCTCGCCCCCGGCGTGGCGCTCGGGCAGAGCAGCAGCGACGTCGACATCCTCAACTACGCGCTGACGCTCGAGTACCTCGAGGCGGCCTTCTACGCGGAGGCGAACGCGAGAGGGGCGCTCAGCGGCGAGCTGGCGATGTTCGCGAGAACGGTCGGCGCGCACGAGGACGCGCACGTCGCGGCGCTGCAGAGAGCGCTCGGCAGCAAGGCGGTCAGAAGACCGAGCTTCGACTTCAAGGGCACGACCGCCGACCCCGACACGTTCTGGAGAACGGCGCTGACGCTGGAGGACACCGGCGTCGAGGCCTACCAGGGCGCGGCGGTCAACATCCAGAGCAAGGACGTGCTGACGGCGGCGATCTCGATCCATCCGGTCGAGGCGCGCCACGCGGCGTGGATCGCGTCGATCGCCTCCAGAGGCGGCACCTCGCCGTCCTCCCCGGTGCCCGACGCCTTCAACCCGGCGAGAACGATGGACGAGGTGCTGGCGGTGGTGCAGTCGACCGGCTTCATCTCGACGATGGGCAGCGCCCAGCCGTCGGATGGCATGTCGAGCCAGCCGGCGATGACGGGCTGAGCCGGTGCGGGGTCGTCTGACAGCGGTCGCCGTCGTGCTCGTCGCGGCCGTCGCCGGGCTCGCGTTCAGCGCGTGGCTCGGAGGCGGCGGCGACGGTGATGGCGCCCGCGCCCAGAGCGGCGACCCCGAGGCGCTGGCCGCGGCGGCGCCGGCGGCCGGCGGCTCGACCGACTTCGACCCGGGCGCGGCGGCGTCGATCCCGGGCAGGGGCAGCGCGATCGTCGCGCGCGGGAAGCGCGCGACCGTCGCGGTCTACAGAGCGCCGCGCGAGGCCGGCGCCGCGCGGGCGGCCCGCCCCGCCCGTCGCATCACCCGCCGGACGGTCGAGGGCAGGCGCCTGCCGGTCGTCTTCGACGTGCTGGAACGGCGCGGCGCGTGGCTGAAGGTCGCGCTGCCGGTGCGCCCCAACGGCGGGCGCGGCTGGGTCCGCGCCGCCGACGTGCGGCTCGCGCGCAGCGACTACCGCATCGAGGTCCGTCGTCGCGCCCATCGGCTGCTGCTGTTCGAGCACGGCCGCGTCGTGCTGCGCGCGAAGATCGCCGTCGGCAGAGCGGTCTCGCCGACGCCGACCGGCAGCTACTTCATCACCGACCTGCTGCGGCCGCCCGACCCGGACGGCTTCTACGGTCCCTACGCGCTCGGCCTGTCGGCCTACTCGCCGGTCTACACGAGCTTCGCCGGCGGCGACGGGCAGGTCGGCATCCACGGCACGAACACGCCGAGCGTGCTCGGCAGCGACGTCTCGCACGGCTGCATCCGGATCGCGAACGCGACGATCGTGAAGCTCGCGAAGACCGTCCCGCTGGGGACGCCGGTGACGATCCGCGCGTAGTCGCGGCGTGGCGCCCGCGCCTGCGCTCAGTGCGTGTGCGCGTGGCCGTGCGCGGCCTCGTGCTCGACCTCCGCGCGCGGCGTGTGGAGCGCGAGCAGCGCGGCCAGCGCCGTCGTCGCCGGCACCGCGACGATCAGCCCGATCGAGCCGACCAGCGTCGCGACGACCTGCTCGGCGACCAGCTCGAGGTTGAGCGCCTCGCCGGCGCCGAGCGCGCCCGAGGCGAAGATCAGCAGCACCGGCAGCGACGAGCCGGCGTAGGCGAGCACGAGCGTGTTGACGGTCGCGGCGACGTGGTCGCGACCGACATCCATCGCGCGGCCGAACAGCTCGCGGAAGCCGAGGTCGGGATTGGCGGCCCGCAGCGCGAAGACGGTCGAGGACTGGCTGACGGTGACGTCGTCGAGCACGCCGAGCGCGCCGATGATCATGCCGGCGATCAGCAGCCCCTGCAGCGACACGCTCGGGTCGGCGAGCCGCAGCGCGAACGACTCCTCGCCGGCGAGGCCGGTCAGCCGCGTCGCGCTCGTGAAGATCACCGCCAGCAGCGCCGTCAGCAGCAGGCTGGCCGAGGTGCCGAGCATCGCCGCGACCGCCTTCGGCCCGCGCCCGTGCGCAAGCAGGATCGTGATCAGCCCGATCGCCAGCGAGCCGGAGATCGCGACCGCGACCGGCGGCTTGCCGTCGAGGATCGCCGGGATGATGTAGACGAGGATCAGCAGCAGGCTGATGCCGAGGCCGACCAGCGACAGCGCCCCGCGCAGCCGCGACAGCAGCAGCACCATCACGGCGAAGATCGCGAACAGCGCGATCAGCGCCGGCCCGCGCTGGAAGTCGACGAGGGTCCAGGTGTTCTGGCCGTACTCCTCGTAGCCGGGGATCTCCTGCGCCTGCGCGACGCGCAGCTTGTCGCCGACGTGCACGTCGGGGTCGACGCCGTTGGCGTTCCACTGGATCACGCCTCTGCTGCCGGCCTCGTCACCGCTGTCGAGCTGGATCAGCACGCGGATGCAGCGGTCGCTGACGGTCGCCCCGCACGGTCTGTCGTCGAT
>DATIOB010000528.1:0-3745 GCA_035473605.1 Conexibacter sp. | reverse complement strand
ACTTTGTCTCGCTCGCCGATGGTTCCAAGACCGGAAAACCGTTCTACAACGGCACTATCTTCCATCGCGTGATCCCGGACTTTATGATCCAGGGCGGCTGCCCCCAGGGCACCGGCACCGGCGGGCCCGGCTACACCTTCGAGGACGAGATCAACCCGCACAAGATCGTCCGCGGCGCGCTCGCGATGGCCAACGCCGGCCCGAACACGAACGGCTCGCAGTTCTTCATCGTCACCGTCGACGCCGCCCCGTGGCTCGACGGCAAGCACACCGTCTTCGGCAGAATCGTCGACGGGATGGACGCCGTCGACGCGATCGAGGGCCTCGACACCGACGCGCGCGACCGCCCGGTCGAGCCGGCCGGCATCGAGAGAGTCGAGCTGAGCTAAACGCTCCAGCCGCAGTTTGGAAGCCCGCGAGCACGATCGTTCGCGGGCTTTCTTGTGCCAACTCGTGCATTTTCACCCCTGATGCTCAGGAGCCGGACGCTCCGTGCCGAAGATGGTCGGGTGCGCAAGCGGTCGCGACGTATCCTGCTCGGCGCCGTGCTCGGCACGGCCCTGCCCGCGGCCGTCACGACCGGCGCCTTCGCGCTCGCGCCGAGCGTCCCGCAGGACGCCCCCGCCGCCAGCCGCTCCGCCGTCTCGACGGCCGTCGGCGTCTCGCAGCGCGAGTTCCGCCTGACGCCCTACCGCGGCCGCGTGCCGGCCGGCGAGGTGCGCTTCTACGTCACCAACTTCGGCGAGGACGTCCACGACCTCGTCGTGCGCGACGCGCGCGGCCGCGTCGTCAGACGCTCGCCCGAGATCAGAGCCGGCGCGAGAGCGAGCGTCACGGTCGAGCTGCGCCGCGGCCGCTATCGCCTCAGCTGCGACGTCGCCGACCACGCGCAGCGCGGGATGCGCGCCGCGCTGACGGTGGTGCGGCGCTGATGGCCCGCCGACGCGCTGTCCAGCGACCCGTCGCGGTCGCCTCCTCCGCCTGGACCGAGGCGCACGTCCACCGCCTCTTCTGGCGCGCCGGCTTCGGCGCGACGGCGGCCGAGGCGCGCGTCTGGGCCAGACGCGGCCGCCGCGCGACGATCGACTGGATCGTCGACGGCCCGCCCGGCGGCACGAGACTGCACGGGCGCCCGCCGCACGTCGAGGGGCGCAAGCTCGATCCCGTCAACGAGTGGGGCCACGACGTGCTGTGGTGGCTGGACCGGATGGTCCGCAGCAACCGCCCGCTCGTCGAGAAGATGACGCTCTTCTGGCACGACCACTTCGCGACGTCCGAGCAGGACACGCCGATGATGCTGCGCCAGAACAGGCTGTTCCGCAGCCACGCGCTCGGCGCCTTCCGCCCGCTGCTGCGCGGTGTCACGCGCGACCCGGCGATGCAGCTGTTCCTGTCGCTGGCCGACTCGACCAAGGACCACCCGAACGAGAACTACGCGCGCGAGCTGATGGAGCTGTTCACGCTCGGCAAGGGCTACAGCGAGCGCGACGTGCGCGAGGCGGCGCGGGCGCTGACCGGCTTCCGCACGAAGTGGGGCAGTCGCGGCATGGAGTGGATCAGGTACGTGCCGGAGGAGCACGACGGCGGCGTCAAGCGGATCCTCGGCAAGAAGGGGCGATTCGGCGTCGACGAGGTGCTCGACATCGTCTGCGACCACCCGCGCCACGCGCCCTTCCTCGTCACGAAGCTGTGGCAGTTCTTCGTCGCGACGCCGCCCTCGAAGGCGACCGTCAAGCGGCTGGCGGCGACCTACCGCCGCACCGGCCTGCAGATCAAGCCGGTCGTGCGGCAGATCCTCGAGCATCCGGCGCTGTACGCGAGACTGCGCCAGCCCGACATGGTCAAGTCGCCGGTCGTCTTCGTCGCCGGCGCCCTGCGCACCTCCGGCGCGACGATCGTCGACGACTACCCGACCTGGATGCTCGCGACGATGGGCCAGCAGCTGTTCCACCCGCCGTCGGTCGCCGGCTGGGACTGGGGCCCGCGCTGGATGTCCTCCAACGCGATGCGCCAGCGCTTCGTGATCGGCAACTACCTCGTCGCCCACGGGCCGGCGAGAGTCAACAAGGGCGCCTACAAGGCGACGCTGGAGCCCGCGCGCGCGGTCGCGATCGCGCATGCCGCGGTCGGCTCGCCGCCGCTCTCCGACGCGACCAGAGCGACGCTCACGCGGCTCGCCTCGCACTGGTTCGACGACCTGCCGAAGTCGTGGCGCGACGACGCCGACTGGCGCGCCGAGTCGCTGCAGCGGACGCTGCGCCACCTGCTGTTCGCCGGTCCGGAGGCGCAGCTGTGCTGACCGAGGGAGCCCGATGACCCGCCCCGTCCACAAGGGCTGCGACGACTTCCGCCAGACGAGTGCCGCGGCGCGCGAGCGCTGGCTGGGGGCGGGTGGGACGAGATTGACCCGCCGGCAGATCGTCGGCGGCGGCCTCGGCGGCGCGCTGGCGATCTGGGCCGGCCGCGCGATGGACTTCGGCGGGCTGATCGAGGCGGCGAACGCCGACGCCGCCGCGGCGCCCGGCAACCGCGTGCTCGTGACCGTCTTCCTCGCCGGCGGTGCCGACCTGCTCGACACGCTGCCCCCGGTCGGCCAGTACGGCACCTATGCCGACCTGCGACCCGGCACGAAGATCGGCGAGCCGCCGCTGCTCGGCGGCACCGGCCTGGCGATCCACCCGTCGCTGACGCAGGGGACAGGCGGCGGCGTGAAGGGCCTCTACGACGCCGGCAAGGTCGGCTTCCTGCCGGGGATCGACTACGCCAACCCCGACCTCTCGCACTTCCACTCGCGCCACTTCTGGGAGACGGGGCTGATCACCGACCGCTCCGCGCCCGGCTGGCTCGGCCGCTGGCTCGACCGCAACGGCTCGCGAGAGAACCCGCTGCAGGGGCTGACGCTCGGCTCGACGCTCTCGCCGGTGCTGGCGACCGGTTCGGCGCCGGTCGCGGCGCTGGAGTCGCCCGGCGACGTCAACCTCGACGTCTGGGGCGTCGACGACAAGCCGCGCGCCCACCTGATGAACGCATGGGAGGAGCTGGCCCGCCACGCCGACGGCGGCGTCGGCCCGCAGGCGGTGCGCAACGCCGCGCTGCTGGCCAAGCGCGTCGGCGACCAGCTCGCGCCGTACCGGGAGCAGGACGGCAGGGATCCGCTCGCGCCGCCGGTCGCCTACCCCGAGGACGATCGCTTCGGCCAGCGCATGTCGCGGCTGGCGGCGCTGATCGCGCAGCCGCTCGGCGTGCGCGTCGCCGCCGTCCAGGCCGAGGGCGAGTTCGACACGCACGACAACCAGCCGGAGGATCTCGCCGCCGGGCTGAGATCGGTCTCGCAGGGGCTCGCCGCCTTCCAGGCGGACCTCGACGCGCGCGGTCTCGCCGACCGCGTGCTGACGCTCGTGTGGTCGGAGTTCGGCCGCCGCCCGAAGGGCAACGAGTCCTCCGGCAGCGACCACGGCGCCGGCGGCGTCGCGTGGGTGCAGGGCAACCACGCGGCCTCGGGGATCCTGACCGAGTACCCGAGCCTGACCTCGCTCGACCGCGACGACAACCTGCGCGTGACGGTCGACTTCCGCAAGGTCTACTCCTCGCTGATCGAGGGCTGGCTGGGGACCGACGCCGACGAGGTGATCCCGCGCGCGGGCGCCTACGGCCGGCTCGCGCTCGTGCGCTGAGGCGCCGGCGGGCGCGGCGCGCACTGGCCAGCTGGCCAATCGGCGGCGCCGCTTCGGTAGGGTGGATGCGG
>DATIOB010000527.1:0-7126 GCA_035473605.1 Conexibacter sp. | reverse complement strand
GAGGCCGGCCTCGCAGACGCCTGCCACGCGCTGCTGGAGGTCGGCGACGCGCTCGCCGACCCGGCCGGCGAGCCGTTCGCCGCGCTCGCGGGACGCCCGGCGCGGGTCGTGCTGCGGCCGACCTCGGTCTACGCCGCGCTGCTCGCGCATCTCGCCAGCGCCGCCGCGCTCGGCGCCGACGACGGCGGTCGCGCACGGGTCGAACATGAGCTGGAGCGCTATCGCGACCCGCTGCTGAGCACCGCGGCGTGGGCGTCGGTGCAGCGCGCGGAGGTCGCGGCGCTCGAACGCGGCGACGTCCCCTACTTCCTCGCCGACACGACGAGCGGTGATCTCCGCACCGGCGACGGCGCGGTCGTCGCGGCCGCCGCCGTCGAGCCGGTCCTGCCGCGCTTGGCCGAGGTCGTGCGCGACTTCGCGGAGAGCCAGCGCCCTGCGCGGTGACGCACGGCGGACGGCGCGGTCAGCTCAGGTGAGGAACGGCGTGTCGTTCAGCTCCTGCTCGCGCAGCCGGCGCGGCACCCAGCCGAGCGCCGCCGGCACGTCGTAGAGCCGGCCTGGCGCGAGCCGCCGCCGCAGCGGCCGCAGCCCCGGCACGACGACCCGCACCGCCGGCAGCCCGATCTCCGCCCGCGTCGTCTCCAGCACGAGCACGTCGAGCCCGAGGCCGGCGAGGGTCTGCACAAGCGTTGTGAGGGTGGCGGCGGCGGGCGGCGCGGCGACAGCGGGCACGGCGGTGGCGTCGCGCGCCGGGCCGGCAGCGCGCGACGCGGCGGCGAGCGGCGCCAGGTACGGATGCTCGGCGAGCGTCGGCGGGGTGCCGGGCGGGCCGTCGATCGCGGTCACCTGCGCCAGCTCCGCGAGCGCGCGGCGGGTCGCGACGCGCGCGTCGGGATGGCAGCCGCGGCCGATCGGCAGGACCGCGCCCGTCTCGCTGTCGGTCGCGACGGCGGCGACGACCGGCACGCTCGTGTCGGCCCGCAGGTCGAGCAGCGTCAGCGTCTGCCCGCGCGCGGCGAGCGCGTCGCGGATCGCCGCCAGCGACGGCTCCGCGCCGAGGTCGAGCGCGAGCGCCGGGCGGCGGGCGCGGCTGTACCACCACAGCGCGGTCGCGTCGCGCTCGATCAGCTCCAGCAGGCCCTGCACGATCGCCTGCTCGACCGTCGCCCCGGCCGCGCAGCCGTTCGCGTCGGCGGTCGCGAACGGCGAGGCCGGATAGTCCCGATCGACGTGCTCGAACCAGCAGCAGGCGGCCGGCACCCAGCGCGTCGCGCCATCCACGAACGAGCGGAATGGGACCCAGTCGATCGCGTGGCGCTCGTCGAACGGCGCCGGGACCGGGTCCCAGGCGGGGCCGTCGCCGGACGCGGGCGCGTCGCCGGGCGCGGGGGCGTCGCGCGGGGCTGGGTCGTCGCCCGGCGCGGGGGCGTCGCCGGAAGCGAGGGCGTCGCCGGGCGCGAGGGCGTCGCGGGCCGCCTGCGCGTACTGCGCCTCGCTGATCAACAGCAGCTCGCGCGGGTGGACGGCGTCCGCGGCCAGCTCGGCCCAGCGCGCGCTGCGGCGAGGCTCGTCGCCGTCGGTGGTCGCGGACAGCAGCTCGATCGCCTCGCCGATGCAGCTGACGCGCGCCTGCGCGTCACTGAGGCCCTTGCCGAGCACGCCGCCGCGGAACTGCGGCCGGCCGCCGTCGGCGGGCCAGTCAAGCGTTCCGGCCGAGGCGTAGACGTGCGTGCCGGGCAGCGACGGGACGCGCTCGAGCGCGCCGACGATCCCCGTCAGCGGGCTGACGAGCGGCTCCAGCCGCGCGCGCATCGCGTCAGCCGAGGCGTCCGCGCCCGCAGCGCCCGCCGCGTCGACGGCGTGGGACCCGACGCCCACCACCCGTGCGAGCCGATGCTCCGTCTCGACGCCGCTGCGCGGATCGAACGCGAGCAGACCGCCCACGAGAGCCGGCGGCGGCGCGGCGACGAGCGCGGCGATCCGCGCCACCGCCCGCTCCAGCAGCTCGCCGCCGAGCGGCAGGGGCTCACGCAGCGGGAAGGTCGCGCCGCGGCGCAGCGCCTCGACGTCGCCGCGGCGGTTGCGGCGCAGCCGCGTACGGAGGAGCTGCCACGTCGCCGCGTCCTCGCACCGCGGTCCGAGCAGCCATCGCGGGCCGCCGACGGAGAGCGGCAGCAGCGCGCCGCCGGCGTCGAAGCAGCGCGCGGCAAGCGCGTCCAGCTCCTCGCGCAGAAGATCGTCGACGATCGTGAGGCCGGCCGGCGCGGCTCCGCGAGCAGCGACCGCTTCCTCGATCCGCGCCGCGAGCGCAGGATCGACGCCGAGCGACGCGGCGGGAGCCGGCGCGACCGGCGGGGCGACAGCACCACGTGGCACCGATACGACGACGCCCTGCGAGGTCATCCGCAGCAGCGAGAGCTGGACGAGCGGTGCGGAGAGGCGGCCGGCGAGCGCCGCGACGAGCTCCGCTTCGGAGCGGCGGCCGTCGATCAGCGGGGCGACGAGCGCGTGCGGCCGACCGTGCAGCGTGACGGTGCGGTCGTCGCCGAGCACGAGCACCTCGTCGGCGGCGACGGCATGGGCACGGCGCCCCGGCGCGAACGCCGGGACGCGCGTCCCGTCAGGCACTCAGGTCTTCCAGGTGACCTTGGTCGTGCCGCCGGCGACCTGCTCCAGCGCGTCCTCCGACAGCTCACCCTCGGCCGGAGCGGCCGGGAGCACGAAGTGACGGACGTCAGCGGTGTCCTCGACGACCTTGATCGAGACGCCCTCTTCGAGGTCGACGCCGGCCTCCGTGAGGACGGCAGCCGGGTCGGCGACGAGGCGCGCCTTGTAGTCGTCGTCGCTCCATGCCGTGGCGATGACCTTGCCGAACGCGCTACTTGCCTCCATGATGACCTCCAGGTCGTCAGCGTTGTGCGCGGCGACGTTACTGCACGACGCACGGTTTGCGGGTGAAAAGGTCTTCACGCAGAGGTTCTGACGACGGACCCTCCCTGTAGGCTCCCCCGCCACGTGTCACTGACCGCCTCGCTACGTACGGTGTCGCTGCTCGGCACGTGCCTCGCCGTACTGGCGCTCGCCGGCTGCGGCGGCTCCGACGCCGCCCCCGCCGAGCGTCTGAGAGCCGGTGCGCTGGTCGCGCTCAGCGGCGACGCGGCGCCGATCGGCCGCGCCCAGGAGCGCGCCATGCGGCTCGCCGTCGAAGAGCTGAACGAGCGCGGCGGCATCCACGGCACGCAGCTGCAGCTGCTCGTCGCCGACAGCGGCACCGACCCGGCCCGCGCCGAGTCCGAGATGCGCCGCCTGATCGCCGACGAGGAGGTCGTCGCCGTGCTCGGACCGACGCTGTCGGTCGAGGCGGTCCGCGCCGACCCGGTCGCCGACGGGCTCAGAACGCCGGTCCTGGCCGTCAGCAACACCGCCGAGAGAATCGTCGGCGACTGCGCGTACGACTGCGACTGGATCTGGCGCAACAGCGTCGGCGCCGATCGCACCGTCGCCGCCAACGTCGCCTACGCCACCTCCAGCGGCCGGCCCGCGACCGCCGCGCTGCTGACCGCCGGCCCCGGCGACCTGCTGGCGGCGACCGAGGCGCGCGTCGCCGCCGCGACCTTCGACGCCGCGGGCGTCGAGGTCGTCAGCGAGGTGACGCTGAGAGAGCCGACGAGCGGCGAGCCGGCGATCGCCGCGGAGGTCGCGAACGCGCTGCGCGGCAGACCGGACGTGCTGTTCGTCACCGCCAGCGACCTCGTGCTGGCGACGGAGGTCTTCGCCGAGGTGCGCAGACAGCGGTTCGCGGGCCGGCTGCTCGGCGGCGACATCCTCAACGGCGCCAGCGAGACGCCGGCAGCGGCCGCCGCGCTGCGCGGCGTGCGCAGCGGCGCGGCCTGGTTCGCCGGCAACGACTTCCCCGCCAACGCCCACTTCGTGCGCGTCTTCAGAGCGGTCTACGACGTCGCGCCGGACCAGTTCGCCGCGCAGGCGTACTCCGGCGTCGCGATCCTCGCGCAGGCGATCGAGCGCGGCGACGCCAACGGCGGCGAGCTGTCGCTCGGCGACCGCCGCGCCGCCGTCCAGGACGGCCTCGGCGAGGTCGCGCTGACGACGCCGCTGGGCCCGTTCCGCTTCACGCGCGACCACGACGTCGACCAGATCGTCTGGATCATCGAGGCCAACGGCGACGGCGGCCACGACCTCGTCCAGTTCTGCGACCCGGACTGCTGACGGTGCCCAACCTCTTCCGCCAGAGAGCGCTCGACCGGATCGGCTCGCCCGACGAGTTCGACCGGCTCGTGCGCGTCACCTCGCCGCGCCACTGGATCGGCCTCGGCGGCCTGCTGATCGTCGTCGTCGCGACGCTGCTGTGGGCCTCCTTCTCGACGATCCCGACGACCGAGAGCGGCGCCGGCTTCCTGCTGCCCGAGGGCGGGCTGCGGACGGTCGAGGCCTCGGCCGACGGCGAGATCCTGAGCCTCGACGTCGAGCTCGGCGACCACGTCATCGACGGGCAGCGGCTCGGCGTCGTGCGCACGGCGGGCGGGCGCGAGGTCGCGATCCGCGCGAGCGGCACCGGCGTCGTCAGCGAGGCCAACGGCCAGCGCGGCGAGTTCGTCAGAGCCGGCGACCAGCTCGCGCTCGTGGAGCCGATCGGCTGGCCGGCGGTCGTCTTCGCCTACGTGCCGACCGAGGCGGCCGGCAACGTCGCGCCCGGGACCGAGGCGCGCGTGCGCTTCTCCGGCGGCATCGGCGCGACCTACGGCGACGCGCTCGGCAGAGTAGTCAGCGTCTCGCGCTTCCCGACGACGCCGGCGCGGCTGGAGTTCGTCCTGCACGGCGCGGCGGTCAGCGCGCTGCCGGCCGAGGGCGTGCCGACGAGCGAGGTGCTCGTCGCGCTCGACCAGTCCGCGACGACCCCGAGCGGGCTCGTCTGGGCGACCGGCAGCGGACCGGACTCCGTCCCGCTCGGCCTGCCGGCGACGGTCGAGCTGGTGATCGGCTCACGACACCCGATCGACGACGTCTTTTGAGCGCCGCGGCCCCGACCGGCGACGGCCGGCGTCGCGTGCGGACGCCGACGATCCTGCAGATGGAGGCGGCCGAGTGCGGCGCCGCGTCGCTGGCGATCGTGCTCGCCCACCACGGCCGCTGGATCCCGCTGGAGCAGCTGCGGACCGAGTGCGGCGTCTCGCGCGACGGCTCGAAGGCGAGCAACGTCGTCAGAGCGGCGAAGGCGCACGGGATGGACGCGAAGGGGCTGCGGATCACGCCGAGACGGCTCGCCGAGCTGCCGCTGCCGCTCGTCGTCTTCTGGGAGTTCAACCACTTCCTCGTCGTCGAGGGCTACTCGCCGAAGGGCGTCCACGTCAACGACCCCGCGCGCGGCCCGTACGTCGTCTCGTGGGCCGAGTTCGACAGCTCCTTCACCGGGATCGCGCTGACGATGGTCCCCGGCGACGGGTTCGCGCGCCACGGCTCCGAGCCGTCGGTGCTCGCCGGCCTGCGGCGGCGGATGGGCGGCGCGCGCGGCGCGATCGCGCTCTGCCTGATCGCGGGCCTGGGACTGCTGGTGCCGGGTGTCGTCGTGCCGGCGGCGGTGCGGATCTTCGTCAACGAGTACCTCGAGGCGGGGCAGACGAGCTGGCTCGACGTGCTCGTGGTCGTCGTGGCGGTCGCGGCGGTCGTGCAGGTCGCGCTCACGTGGCTGCAGCAGATCACGCTGCTGCGGCTCTCGACGAAGCTCGCGGTCTCGATGTCGACGCGCTTCTTCGAGCACCTGCTGCGGCTGCCGATCGCCTTCTTCGGCCAGCGCTACGCCGGCCTGCTCGTCACACGCGTGCAGGTCAACGACGAGCTGGCGGCGCTGCTCTCCAGCCAGCTCGCGGCCGCCCTGCTGGGGCTCGTGACCGCCGTCCTCTACCTCGTCATGATCGCGATCTACTCGTGGTCGCTGGCGCTCGTGACGGTCGTCTTCTCGGCCGGCAACATCGTCGCGCTGCGCTACGTCGCGCGCCGCCAGCGCGACGCCAACCGGCTGCTCGTGCAGGACCTCGGCAAGCTGACGGCGACCGCCGCCTCAGGCCTCGCCGACATCGAGACGCTGAAGGCGACCAGCCAGGAGGACACGTTCTTCATGCGCTTCGCCGGCCAGCAGGCGCGCGCGCTGACCTCGGCGCAGGTGCTCGGCGTGCCGAGCGCGGCGCTCGCGAGCCTGCCGACGCTGCTCGGCGGCCTCGGCGCCGCGGGCGTGCTCGCGGTCGGCGCGCTGCAGGTGATGGACGGGACGCTGTCGCTCGGCACGCTCGCGGCGATCCAGCTGCTGGTCGCGGGCTTCAACGCGCCGCTGACGCTGCTCGTCGGCTTCGGCGCCACGCTGCAGCAGACCGCCGGGTCGCTGGCGAGCGTCGACGACGTGCTCGACTACCCGACCGGCGAGGGTCCGGGGGTGCAGGGCCCGGCGCCGCCCGCCGCGCTGCCGCCCGCCGCGGCGCCGGCTGCGTCCTCCCCCACCTCCGCCGCCCGCCGCGCCCGCCTCAGCGGCGCCGTCGAGCTGGCCGGCGTGACGTTCGGCTACGCGCCGCTGGCGCCGCCGCTGCTCGACGACCTGACGCTGCGGATCGAGCCCGGGCAGCGGATCGCCGTCGTCGGCACGACCGGCAGCGGCAAGTCGACGGTCGCGCGCGTCGCGGCCGGGCTCTACCGGCCCTGGAGCGGGCGCGTGCTGCTCGACGGGATCGAGCGCGAGACGCTCCCGCGCGACGTCGTCGCGACCTCGGTCGCGCTCGTCGACCAGGAGATCCGCCTGTTCGAGGGCAGCGTCCGCGACAACCTCACGCTGTGGGACGAGACGATCGCCGACGAGGCCGTCTGGCGCGCCGCGAAGGACGCCGCGATCCACGACGACATCATGCGCCGCGAGGGCGGCTACGAGCGCCGGATCGAGTCCGGCGGCGGCGACTGGAGCGGCGGCCAGCGCCAGCGGCTGGAGATCGCGCGGGCGCTCGCCGGCGACCCCGCGCTGGTGATCCTCGACGAGGCGACGAGCGCGCTCGATCCCGAGAGCGAGGCGGTGGTGACCGCGAATCTCCTGCGCATCGCCAAGGGCCGCACGATGGTCATCGTGTCG